>NZ_JBFUJO010000017.1:0-130813 GCF_056401355.1 Polaromonas sp. P4_F4
AACCTGAGTTGCTCAGTTCACGTTCAGATCGGCGCCGCATGACTTGTTTATTCGCGTTTGAGTTCTGCACCGCAGAAAGAGCGAGACGGCACGCTCGGTTCCAGATCTGGAACGAGCGTAGTAAAGTCAGGTCCTAGTTCGGTGACGCTGGCGGTGGTGTGAGTTGTACCGTTCTGTTTCAAAAGGAATGAGCCAAGATGGAAGATCTTGACGATCTTTATTACTTTGCTTGCGTGGTCGAGAGGCGCGGATTCGCGGCCGCTTCGCGCGCACTTGGTATTCCCAAGTCTCGTCTATCGCGTCGACTCTCTGAACTGGAGAAGCGCTTGGGCGTTCGTCTATTGCAGCGTAACTCGCGAGCCTTTGCCGTTACCGATCTTGGTGCACAGTTCTATAAACACTGCCAGGCCGTCGTTCTGGAAGCTACCCGCGCATACACATTGGCTAACGACAGCCGAGTTGAGCCTATGGGAGTTGTACGCATCTCTTGCCCTACGGGCTTGGGGCGGACGCTTGTGGTTGATCTGCTCCCGGCGCTTTGCCGAAACTATCCCAAGCTGCGACCCGTGGTGCGTATCAGCGGTGTCTTTGTCAATCTTATCGAAGACAGCGTTGATGTCGCGGTACGCGCCAGTACAGTGCCATTGGAGTCTTCGGGAATGGTGTGCCGCACTGTTTGTACTATCCCCTACGCTGTTGTCGCCAGTCCTCTATACCTCTCCCAGCGCGGTACCCCCAAAACGCCTGAGGATCTACTCCGATTTGATCACTTGACTCGCGATTGTTCGGAGCAGCCCGTTTGCTACCAGTTCTCCGGAATCGGAGGTAGAAGAGATACCCATGTCCAACCTTCGCTGCGCTGCGATGACCTTCTAATGCTGCGAAGCTTGGCAATCTCCGGCATCGGAATTACTACTCTTCCAGAGTATCTTTGTCACGAGGCACTTGCTGCAGGCCAACTGGTCAAGGTGCTGCCTGCATGGGGAATACCGGACGCCACACTTTACCTGCTCTTTCCCTCACGTGAGGGCCTGTCCACTGCTGTGCGAGCATGTATCGACTATCTGTTGATTCACCTTCCGAAGGCACTTGATCCTAAGGCAGCATAAGACGCAACGCCCCTGATGTGGATTGTTGTGATCTGTCAACTTACCAGCAATGGCCGCTCGACTCCTAAGCTCACGTTTACATCACTGACCAGATGGAGATACCTCAGGCTTGGACGCTGCCAGTTAGCATCACGAAATGGGCGTTCTCAGTGCCTACAATCCGAGCAATCGATCCTGCAGCAGTTGCTCGAAGTGCAATCGCGAAGCCTTCATTCAAGCGCACCCGTTCGTCCCCAATCTCGAGCTGGATAGCACCGCGAACTATGTAGAACCATCCCCCCCAAGTCTTGGTGACCGGTACTTCGACGGATGTACCAGCGTCCACATATCCATCCAAGAATGAAAATGGCTGGGGAAGTCGAGCCGGCGAGGACAAGCCGAAAAGTTCCCCGGCCACTACTCGGACCAACACGCCCTTCTGACGGTACTCCGGAACATCGGCTGAGTTGAGATGAACGGCGTATGGCGGGATCGCTTTCTTACTCAGAGGTAGATCAACGAAAATTTGCAGAGCATGGACGACCGCGTTGTCGCTTTCAGGTTTTTCGTCGTGCTCGGCGCCTTGGCCGGCCACCATCCAATGCATATCGCCTTGACGTATAGGGAGATTGTTCCCCATCGAATCCTCGTTCAGGTGTGCACTCCTGGAGTCCTGAAATACGTAAGTGACGGCCGAGATCCCTTCGTGACGATGAAGGCCGAATGTCTCCCTTCGCATCCAGAAATGGTCGACCATAAGCAATGGTCCCATCGGTTCGCTGAACACGCGCGGGCGGAAACTATGAGCGAAGAAGTGATCGCCGAAAGCCAATGGGGCGCCTCGTCTTGGTTCCGACATTACTGAAATATTCGATGTCATGCGACACTCCAAATTTGATTGCATTGTTCTGGTGGCGATGTCAAACACTCACGCACTGAGGGGCTCCTCTCTATCTGGAAGAACACGAGTGCGTAGTCCTCAATGTCTCGATCGATCAGCCTCTTTGTTCGTATGGCCCGATGCGCATCCACAATCACTTCGGTGACGTTCAGCGCCCCCCGTCGCATGCTGAACGATCACGCCACTGAAGTCATTCTGGTTGCTGGAAGGGGTACTCCATTTCCTGCCGAACAAACACCTTTCCAAAGACGTCATGCCAGTACTCTGCTCTATGCAGCGGTGAAACGGTGCTGGTCGAATGAACTGTCTGCTGCATGGACGCCTTTGAAACTCATTGCATAGGCCAGTAACCAGGTACGCTTCCTGTCGTACTCGTACTAGTTGTCTCCAGAAGTATGGCTGGCCAGAAGTGCCTCGACGGCCAATGCGATTGAAAGCACGCGGCCATCCGACATAGCGCTTCCGCCGAGCATCAGTCCAACTGGTGCCGCTCCATCCTCATGGCAGGGCAGTGAGATAGCACACCCGTCGAATAGGTTGAACAGCTTCGCATTACGCATGACGCGAAGATTCGTCGCATAGTAGAGCTCATCAGAGGCTTCAAGAGGCGCCAAAGGCGGAGCAACCATGGGAGCCGTCGGCATAATCAACGCCGCACAGTCCGATATCTCGGTGCTGACCTTCGCGGACCACCTCTGGCGGGCTAGCAGTAGGCTTGCGTAGGAGCTGTTGGAGATGTCGGCTCCCGCTTCGATGCGTAGGCGGACTCTCGGGTCGTAATCGGCGGCGTGCACTGCCAGAAGATCCCGGTGATGCAGCCACGCTTCGCGAGAGTAGATCTCGCCAAAGCTGTTGCTTTCTTCCAGCGACGACAACCTACGCTCCACAATGAGGACACCCGCACGCGAGAGGATTGCTAGCGAGCGCTCGAAGCTCGCCGCAACAGCAGGCTCCAGGTCATTGAGGACGAAGTTCGAGGGCAGCAACAAGCGCAACCCTCGAAGGTCTGTCGGGAACAGGTAATGACTCGCGCCTTCCGCCATCACCCGGTCCAGCGTCACGCAGCATCCTACGCTGCGGCCGATACTACCGACCGAGTCCAAGGGGGGGGCGAGCGGAAACACACCTGCATGAGAGATCCGTCTCGCAGTCGGTTTGAATCCGACCAATCCGCAGAAGGCTGCCGGGATGCGGACTGATCCTCCCGTGTCAGTGCCGATTGCGGCTAAGGCCATCCCATCACTGACCGAGACAGCCGCGCCGGCCGATGATCCGCCAGGGATACGCCCCGTGTTCCGATCATAGGGGCACAGCGGCGTGCCGAAGTGTGGGTTCAAGCCTAATGCGGAGAAGGCGAACTCGGTCATGTTGGTACGACCGGTGAAGAGCGCACCGGCCGATGTCAGTCGGCGAACGACCTCGGAATCCTCATGCGCTGGTTGAGTTCGACTCAACGCCTTTGATCCTGCAGTTGTAACCTGACCAGCTTCGTCGAAGTTATCCTTGAGGGATAAAGCAATACCCTCTAGAATCCCGCGAGGCTTACCTTGCGAGCGACGCGCGTCTGATACTCGGGCTTGCTGATGGAGCTGGTGGTTCACTCGAACGTAGGTACGGTTTCCCTCACCATGCGACGCATGGATGGCTAAGTGGATACTCTCGGCAAGCGAAGCCGCAGTTAGCGATCCGCGCGCCAGAGCCATACTCGTCGCTGTCAAAGTGCCTAGCATCTCGCTCATGCGCGTGCTTACTTGCTTTGAGCCGCAGTGCGCTGCCACTGCACATCGAGTTTGGCCGAAGTGTCCTTGAGCAGATTGAAGACGGGGCTGCGCGCAAGCGTTTCCTGCGCCGCAGCGGCGAGGGCTTCAGCTGATTCATTGGTCGCTACCGACACAACGGCAGTGACCTCGTTGAAGTAGGGCAGCACGCCCTGCATACCGAGCCGCCCCCGGATGTCGATCGCAAACTCCGCGCTCAGTTCTGCGCCTGAATACTGAAAGCCACGGACGGATGCAATACGTTGAAATGTGATGGCGAGGCAACCACATAATGCACCAAGAACAACTTGAAGAGGTGACGGGCCAGTGCCAGTACCATTAGGCGAAGCCTCGTCTATGGAGAACTCTCCGGAGTCTCCGATTACGACGGTTCTGATCGCGCCGAAGTTCTTTGCTTTGATTGATTTCCGTCGCACGATGGGTGCGCTCATTTCTTGTTCAGAGAACATTTGATACCTCAGGTTTTCGGCTGTTTTCCGTGAAAAGCATCTTCCAGGAGTCTTCGGATTGCCACGTGCTCGACTGGGCGTGGACTGTAGTATGGGGACAGCATCGCCAGTTCAGCGGCACGATCGAGGTCAGATTGCTGCATGCCAATCTCTCGTAGCGACGTTGGGCCACCCAGGCGTTTAACGAAAGACCACAACTCGCTTGCTGCGCTTGCATCGCTGCCGAGGGCACGCGCCACGCGTGATATCGCCTCAGAGGCGGCCTGCGCGTTGTAATCTACCGCGTAGGGGAGTACCACTGTGTGCGTTTCGGCATGAGGTAAGCCGAAACTCCCTCCCAATGTGTGGCACAGCTTGTGGTGCAGCGACATGCCGACTCCCGCCAGCGCCATACCGGCAAGCCACGAGCCATAGAAGGACACCCTACGAGCCTCGGGATCTCCGGGATTAGCGATCACAATAGGCAAGCTTTGCGCGATGGCACGAATGCTTTCTTCAGCCATCAATGAGATTATGGGGTTGGCGTCCTGCGCATACAACGCCTCTACGCTATGTGCCATTGCATTCATTGCGCTGGTGAGAGACAGTTTTGGTGGCATCGAGACGATAAGCATCGGGTCGTAGATGACCGTCTTGGGCAGACTCGCAGGATCACGATGTCCATGCTTGACGCCGTTCTCCGTCATCCCATAGATCGGCGTTACCTCCGAGCCGGAGTAAGTTGTCGGCACTGCGATGATCGGGAGCTGTTGCTCCACCGCCACTGCCTTTGCCAGGCCAATTGTGGACCCTCCACCCAACGCAACAATGCTGTCCGCTGCACTAGCCTTCGCTCGAAGTCGGACGGCCTGGGCTACCTCGATCCGCACGTGCGGTGCTTCTTCGTTGAAGTGGTCGACGAGGCGAGAGCCCAGTGCCTTGACAACGGCTTCGGCTTCCGCCTGCTTGCTGGGCGTGCTGATAAGAAGCACGCGCTTGCCACCGAGCCGCTCGACTTCCTGCTCAATTCTCAGCAAACCTCCGAGCTCGACGATTACCCGCAGGGACAACGCTTCGTATATGAACCGATCCATTCTTAGTACTTTCCTTGCCGTTATCGCGGCATGTCGCAGTCACGCAAAGGGTTCCCCTGCTCGTCCCAGTGCTCAAACGTGCGTGGATCCGGTAGAACTGCAGTGCAGTGCTTGCAGGTGCGAAGCTCGACGTCGTCATTGAAGGCGAAGATGATCTCCTTGAGACCCTTCTCGATGTCTTCACACCAGAAATCGTGGCGATGCAGAAGATTGCCGCAGTTCTCGCAGAACCAGGCGGCGGAATCCTTCTCATCAGGCTTGCGGGGTACTTCGATGACCAGGCCGACGCTTCCAGGTGGACGCCGTGGCGAATGGGGGACGTTCTTTGGCAAAAGGAATAGTTCCCCTTCATTGACCCTTTGGACCTTCGTGCTTCCATGCTCGTCGATATAGTTAACGAAGATGTGCCCTTTCAGCTGAAAGAAGATCTCATCCCAGGGATCGATGTGAAAATCGTTGCGCGCATTCGGGCCGCAGATGATCTGGTAGACGAAATCGGTGTTCTTGAAGACTTCCTTGTTGCCAATAGCTCCATTGACTGCAGGCATGTACTTGTCAATCCATGCTTGTTGATTGAAGGCTGGTTTGACATTGCCAGGGGATGGAAACATATTCGACTACTCCAAGTTGTGCGCCAGAGGCAAGCTTCTCTGCAAGAAACTTCCCGGCAGAAATGTGAACTTTGCGATACCGTTACAGTTCGGCAAGGTTAGCAGCTCATCTCCGAAGAAGATAGCTCGGTGGCGTCAACGCACCGTTCTATATTCGGAACGGTGACGTGGCGATCCTGGCCTGCTGCTTTCGAAACAGAAGGAGCGGTGGAAGGCGTATGTCGTCAGAAGGGGTAGTGAGGAATGTCCGGTGAAACCGTGAGCCACTTCCAAACCATGTACTCGTCCCTCCAAACCAGGTTTCCCGTGCGGGAGCCGTTACCGGAAGCACCCATTCCGCCAATCGGCGCCGACACCCAGCACGACGGTTGCTGAAATCGCCTATCGCAGCGGCTTTATTCCCCACTTCAATCATCTCTACAAGCGGCGATTTGGTTTAACGCCGAGTGAATACCGGGCGACAATTCGCCAAATCCCTAAGCAGCGATAAAGAACTCGCGCATGAGTGCAAGCAGCAAGCCATCTTCGCCCTGTAGCGAATCTAGCACGCTGAAATGGTCTTGCCCTTCCACTGGCAGGAACCGGCTTCGATTACCTGCGCTGGCCCAGCGCCCGGCCATCGCTTGGCTTTGCTCCTGGAACGCCGAGGTTTCGTCACCCCCTGCCAAGAAGAAGCCCGCCGGCAGTCGGTTCGAGTGCACTCGGTAGAGAGGCGAGCAGTCGTGGGCCTCCACAGGGTCGAGCGCCAGCTTCTGGTTGAGTGAGGTGCTCACCAACGGGATGAGGTCGAAGATGCCGCTGATGCAGATGACGGCCTTAACTTGCGTGTGCCATGCCGAGGACGGGTCCGCGGCAAGCTCGATTGCGAGATGAGCACCTGCAGAGTGGCCGCACAAGAACAGAGGCAGACTCTTCTGGTTCTCAGGCAGTGTCCCCATGAGGGTCGGGACGGCCGCACGCACCGCCTCGGTAATCTGCGGGATACGGACCTCCGGGGACAGCGGATAGTTAACCATGACTACATTGCATCCAGYATCGGCCAAAGCCGGAGCGAGAAAACGGAACTGCGCCTTGTCGCGTGAATGCCAGAATCCCGCGTGAAAGTAGAGCAGCGTGCCTCGCGCATCGCCGACTGCGGGGCAGAGATCAAGGGTCTGCCGCTCATGCGGACCGTAACGGAGATCCAGCTGCCAGCGATGTGAGTTCAGGGCTTGGACGTTGAGTGGTTCGAATCCGGCAAGTAGCGAAGCAAAACTGTCACGGAATTGCCCCGATAGGTACTGGTACTCGGCGCCACGGTCGTCTTGCGGTCTCGCAGATTGGAGATTCATCGCCTCCGGTCCGGCGCTCATGGCGTGAGCCTTCCGCCATTGAGATGCAACACCTGGCCGGTCATATAGCCAGACGCCGGGCCAGCCAGAAAAAGGATAGGCCCCACCACATCGGCGGGCACCGCCACCCGCCCCAGGGGAATGGTTGCAACGTACTTTTCCACCATGGCGTCGAACCAGCTTCGGTCCGCGTCGCCGTCCTCTCTTGCGGGCCGCCAACCAGAAAATCGGTTTTCTCTACCGCGCCCGGAGCGACCACATTGGCCCTGATTCGCGGTGCACACTCCGCCGCAAGGGCCTTCGTGAGACTCACCAGCCCGCCTTTGGACGATGCATAGGCGCCCATCCCAGGCATCACCTGGTAGGCCAGGGAAGACGCCACGGTAACGATCGCTGCCTGCTCGCTCTTGCGCAGCATGGGCAGAAACGCATTGGCGAGCAGGTAGGCCGAGGTCAGATTCACGGACATCAGGTGGTTCCACTGGGACAAGGAAACCTCGGCAAGCGGTCGCCGTGGCAGGATCGGGTATCCGCAAAGGAAAACGAACGAGTCCACGCGGTCCCATTGTGTTGCGACTTCCGCGGCGGCCGCTTGAATTGTGGCAGGGTCGTTGGCGTCGAAGCCGATGTAACGGGCGCCTTCGACCTTCGTGTCGTCGCGCATGCCTCCAGGCAAATCCAGCACGACGACTTCGACGCCGCTTGCGATAGCTTGGGCGACCAGCTCGCGCCCGATGCCGCCGCATCCGCCTGCGACCACCATGCGACTCGAGCGAGCCGGGCCCAGTCTGTTTTCGTATGACACCATCATTTCACCTCCTGAAGATCGATACCGTATTTGCCCGGACTGATGACGCCATTGGGGTCCAGCGCCTGCTTGATCGCCCGGCATGCCCGCCGCAGCGAAGGCATCATCTGCTCCATGTGCAGGTCGGCGTAGTCGGCTGGTGCGCGGCCCACGCCGATGCCTCTCTTGGCAAATTCGAGTGTGAGCTCGCGATAGCAGGCATCTGCCCTTGCGTTCTCGTTCGCGTCCTCCTTGTTCCAGACCAAGACATGAAGACCGCGGGCGAAACGTGCTGACGCCACGTGCATCACGACGTAGTCCATTCCGTGCTTCTCGTAGATGGAACGGCCCAACCGGTCGAGTTCCATATCGTTACTGGAAATGCTCCTATGGATTGGTTCTCGTAGTACGAATCAAGCGCGTATCAAATTTGACGTCGGTCAGCCCTGAGGAGCCAGTTCAACACGCAAGCCGGTTAACGTTGGCAGCAGCACGATCTGGCAACTCAGGCGCGACGTTCCCTCTCGATAATGGTCTGACTCGGAGAGCAGATCGACTTCATCCTCATCAGGTGGACTAACTTGTGGAGAACCGTCGCTGACATATACGTGGCAGGTTGCACACGATTTCGTCCCACCACATGTGGCTGCCACAGGAAGCCCCCGCGCCTTAAGGGCCTCCATGAGCGTTAAGCCCGGCGTGCCCGTAACTGTAAGTTGGCTGATATGGCCTTTCCGATCGGTGGCTTCGATTTGTATATCGAACATAGGTGATTCCTTAAACATGGAACAGGATTTACTTAGCCGGTTCTTCTTCTGTCAACCGACCCGTTCGGATATCGCGCAGACTGACAAGTGGGTTGCACAACAATGCGGCTGGGAACGTACGCCTTTCAGCGATCATTTTCTTGGCTGCGGCGAAGTCACCCGGTGCATTGACACATTGAATCGCCGTCATTCGATCGGCGTTCTGATAGATGACGCTGAAGCGGCCGCTCTGCGGTTCACCGCGCACCAGTTCTGTGTCGCCTGGCAAAGTCAGTCCCGCCATTTGCAACTTGATGTCGAATTGATCTGACCAGAACCAAGGTACTTCGTCATGTTCTGCGGATTGCCCAGACATCGCCGCTGCGGCTCGCCTAGCTTGCGAGATAGCGTTCTGTACTGACTCCAACCGCTGAGGCGTGTCAAACCCTTCGCGGCAACTGACTGTGCAGTCGCCGGCAGCGAACACATTGGGGTCGGTGGTACGTCCGTCGCGATCGACCATGATCCCGCGATCGACCCGAACGCCATCGTTGCGTGCCAGCCCATCGCTGGCTTGATTCCCAACGCTCACAAGCACCATGTCAGCGGACAGTCGGCGGCCATCCGCCAGTACAACGGCGCTGACGCGCTGTTCACCCTCGATATGCGTTACGCTCGCCCGCGTCAGCACGCGCACGCCCCGTTTTTCATGCTCGCCTTGCAGGTATCGAGCGACCACCGGAGAGAGCGACCGTGACAGAACCATGGATTGGTTCTCCAGAACAGTGACCTCACAGCCGGCTTGGCGCGCCGTTGCCGCGAACTCCATGCCAACATAGCCGCCGCCGATGATGACGATCGGTCTTCCCTCCACCAGGTAATCCCGCAAGCGATCCGTATCGTCCAGCGTCTTGAGCTCACAAACCCCATTCAGCTCGGAGCCGGGGATCGTCAATCGGCGTGCCTCACCGCCCGTGGCCAGCAACAGCTTGTCGTAGCCAAGCATCGCGCCTTTGCCCAGGTACACGCAGCGTTGCGCGCGATCGATCTCAGTGACCTCGGTGCCCAAGCACAACTCGATGTTTTGCTCGGCGTACAGCTGAGCGGGGCGGAGCCAAAGCCTGTCGCGCGCCAGATCGCCCATCAGATAAGACTTTGACAGTGGGGGACGCTCGTACGGTGGCCAAGTCTCCCTGCCGATAACCACGATGCGTCCCGCGTACCCGAACTCGCGTAGCGCGAACGCGGCTTCGGCACCAGCCAAGCCGGCGCCCACGATGACGATGCTGGAGTCGGATGTCATAGCCTTCGAGCCTCTGTCCTCACAGCGGAACGGCCAGCATGTTGTCGATGCTGAACGAGTCAACTATCACCAACCGCTTGCGCAGCTTGAGTTCCCCGTCGATCTCCGCCAGAACGTCTTCGTAGCGTCCGACAATGTAGATAGAAGAGTTGCCCTCAAGATCGCTCTGCATGACCAGCAGGTTAGCGCTGGCGAGGATAGTGCCGTCGGCAGCCTTGTTGGTTCGCACGTTGGTGATGTAGTGGCGCATATACATCTGCCGGTAGGTCAGCGAGTCCTGAATGAGCATTTCCACGCGGTCTTTGACCATACCGTGCGTGTAGCAACCCAGCAGCGGAGCGGGCAGGCCCGCATCGTGATTCTCGCGCGAGACCACGCGGTAGTCGCAGTTGTCTGAGGCGAAATACCCAGGCCACTCGGCAAACCGACGCTGATTCAAGGCGTCTGCGTAGTCGAAGTTGAAGCGCTTTACGCGTTCTTGCAGGAAGAGAGACATTAAACGGGCTCCGTTTCGAGGTTCGAGTTGCCGGCTGGGGGAAAGCCCATCAAACGGTGATAGTGCTTCCAGAAGCCGCGAATAGAGATTTCCTGCGACAGGTAGTCCGTGTCTTTAATCTCACCTACGCCACCCATTTCGAGCACGGAGTGGTCGCCAAGGCGGGCCTTCGCACCTTCTTGCACCAGACGCAGTGCTTCGCCGTCCTCCATAGAGATGTAGCCGGCCGGGCCGATGAGGTTGACCGCGAGCAAGCGGTTGTGCAATTGTTCCGATGTGTCGCCTTCGAAGCCCAGGTAGGTGATGTGCAGTTCGACCGCATTCGGTCCCTTGGGGCGTAGGTGACGAATGGCGTATGTGTTGTCGACCTGGGCCACAATCAGAGTCGGGAACATGGACAGGAGCGTTGTCTTGTAGTTGTCGCCTAGGTCAAGCGGGACCTGCAGCAATGCCGGGTCATGCATCTTCAGGTCGGGCATGAGCTTGCCTGTGTCAGCGTAGGCTCCTTCGAGCTTGCCCAGATCGGCGTTGTCGTCAGCACTCATGATCGAATGATTCCAGGTGTTCTTGCCATCTTTGTCGAGCTTGATACCGCCCTGCATCGCCGGTGTCTGGATGCCAAACGAAACTTGGAACAGGTGCAGCAGCGACGCGTGGTAAGGGTCGCGGACGTTCTCGTTGTAGAGCTTCCAGTTTCCCTGGATCTTCTGTCGCAGGTAACCAATGACCTTGGGCTTGCGCTGAACGAGAAGGCGGTCAATCTGCGCCAGGCTGTGCGGGCCGATAAAGTCGTCGAGCGCCTCGGTAGCGTCGCTGTAGGTGCCGAAGATCAATCCGCCTCGAGTTGCCACGCGAAGCGTGCGCAGACCGTGATCCTTCTTGTCAAAGCAGGGCGGCATGCCGCCTTTTCCGTTGTGACCCTTCTCCAGCGGGACGCCGGTGAGGTCGCCCGCGAGGTTGTATGTCCACAGATGGTAAGGGCAGGTGTGGCGCTTGGCATTGCCGCGCACTTTGTCGACGATGCGTGAACCGCGATGCGCGCAGCTATTTTCGAACGCATGGACTGATCCGTCCTTGGCGCGTGTCACAACGATCTGGGTGTCGCCGACCCAGGTGGTCAGAAAGTCTCCCCACTCCGGTATTTCGCATTCCATTCCCAAGTAGTTCCAGAGCGCGCCGCGGAACAGACGTTCCATTTCCAGGCGATAGATTTGCGGGTCAGTGAATACGTCATAGGGCACGCGTGAGAAGTCCGCGGCCGGCCATTCCAGAGGCCTGCCGAGTCTCGGCGGTGTCGATGCTGAGGTGCTATTGTTCATACGAAACTTTCCTTTGAATTCAAGTGGTTTTCAAACACCGAGATATCGGTGCCAGAGATCGCAGTCTTTAGCCAATGCGGTTGAATCCCCTTCCCAGGCCACGCGGCCTCGTTCGAGAATGGTGTGGCGATCGACCAGTTGGATGAGTCGCTCGACGTACTTGTCGATTACCAGGATGCTGAGCCCAGTGCCCCGCAACAGCGCCAGACAACGCCAGATCTCGGCACGCACCAAAGGCGCGAGTCCCTCGGTGGCTTCGTCGAGGATCAACAGGCGCGGATTAGTCATCAGCGCCCTTCCGATGGCAAGCATCTGCTGCTCGCCGCCAGAGAGCTGGTTTCCCATATTGGTGGCCCGCTCACTCAAACGTGGAAACAACTCAAGAACGCGAGGGAGCGTCCAGCGACCGTCGCCCGATCGATTGGCGGCAAAGGCCGTCAGGTTCTCGTGCACGCTCAGGTTCGGAAATATCTGTCGGCCCTCAGGAACGACCGCAATGCCCAGCTGCGCGATTTCGCTCGTTGACAAGCCGTCAATGCGCTGGCCGAGGAAGTAAATCTCGCCGCGGCGCGGCGGCGTCAGGCCGAGAACCGAGCGCACCAGTGTGGTCCTGCCCATGCCGTTTCTCCCGAGCAAGGCGTGTGCACTGCCTGCTTGGATCTGGAGACTGACCCCGGACAGCACCTGGCTTTGCCCATAGGCCGTGTCGATGTCGATAATGTCAAGCAGAGCGGTCATGCGATGTCCTCCTCGCCCAGATAGGCCCGGACGACGTCTGGATTGCTACGAATCTCCTCGGGGGTTCCCGTAGCGATGATGCTTCCGTAAACGAGCACGGAGATGCGATCCGCCAAGCGAAACACGGCGTCCATGTCATGCTCGACGAGCATGACGGTCATCTGCCCGCGCAGGCCCTCGATCATCTCGACCATGCGGCTTGATTCCTGCGGACCCATGCCGGCCATCGGCTCGTCCAGCAGCAACATGCGCGGCGAAGTTGCCAACGCAATGCCTACTTCCAACAGCCGTTGGTCACCATAGGACAGGCTTGTCGCCGGACGCAGTGCATGCTCAGTCAGCGCCAGCCGATCAAGAACAGCCGCGGCTTCATCGCGCAACGCGGTGTCGCGCTGAATTGGACGCCAGAATGAAAGGCTATGGCCGCGCCGAGCCTGCACGGCGAGCGCAACGTTGTCTATCACACTTAGGCAACGGAATACATTGGTGATCTGGTAAGAGCGAGCAATGCCAAGCTGCACGCGCTCATTGACCGGCAGGGTCGTGATGTCGTGTGTATCCAGGGTGATCGTGCCAGCGTCGGACTTCAGCGTGCCGGCGATCTGGTGAATCAGCGTAGTCTTGCCGGCGCCGTTCGGACCGATCAACGCGTGCACTTCGTGAGGCCGAACCTGCAAATGTAGATCGTCGGTAACGCGCAGACCACCGAACTGCTTTCGAAGGCCACGGATTTCAAGCAATGATTTAGACATTCTGCAACTCCTTGCGTGCGCCGCCGGGGAGACGCCAGCCAGCCACACGTGCCAGCACGAGCGCGAGCAGCAGGAGCCCCATCGGCAACTGCCACCGTTCGGTGTAGTGGGACAAGACCTCCTCAAGACCAAGGAAGACGGCTGCGCCGACAACACCGGCCCACGGACGCCCGAGGCCGCCGACGATCACCATGACCATCAACATGCCTGATTGCGACCAGTGCATCACTGACGGACTGATGAAGCGATTGAGCTCGACGTTGAGCACGCCTGCCAGGCCGCATAGCACGGCAGCAATCACGAAGGCCACCAGCTTATAGCGATAGACGGGAAAGCCGATCGTGCTCATGCGCTCCTCGTTCTCACGCACGCCTATCAAAACGCGGCCGAAGCGCGATTGAATCAGCCGATGAACCAACAGCAACGCGAAAGCCAGCAGCACCAGGGCCAGGTAGTAGAACCCCATGTCCCCGCGTGTCGGCCACCAGGCTTCCCATCCGAAACTCGAGCGCCGGCTCATCGAGAGCCCATCGTCGCCACCATAACCGCGCATGGAGACGAAGACGTAATAGACCATCTGAGCCAGCGCCAGGGTGATCATCAAGAATTGAACGCCTTGTGTGCGCAGACTGATCGCGCCCGTGACGGCGGCCAACAGCGCGACGGTGCCAAGCGCCATCGGCCATGCCACCCATGCATTGCCAATGCCGTGTTGGGCGGCGATGGCCACCACGTAGCCGCCGATGCCGAGGAAGGCGGCATGGCCGAAGCTGACCATACCGCCGTAGCCGAGAACTAGGTTCAAGCTAGTCGCGGCCAAGGCGTAAATCATGATGCGCGTCAACAGACCTAGATAAAAATCCTGCCCCGTCGCGACGAGCAGCGTCGGCAATACGGCGAGACCTAGACCGACCAAAATGAATGCAATGAGCCCGCGCCTCATGATGACGCCCTCTCTTGCGTTGCGCTTGTCAGTAAAGACAGGCGGCGTAGCCACTTTGGCAACATGCTTGTCGCGCCGGGGCAGAACAGGCCCATGGGCTTGACCATTAGCACCACAGCCATCAACAGGTACACCGACATCGACGCCAACGCGGGTCCGAGGTCGGAGGCGATTTGCGCGGAAAAGACCCTGCCCAGAAGGCCCGGCAGCCAGGCGCGACCCATCGAGTCAACCATACCGACCAGCAGCGCGGCAATGAAGGCGCCACGGATCGAACCGACGCCGCCGACGACCACCACCACGAAGGCAAGAATCAGAACCTCCTCACCCATTCCGACCTGGACCGACATCAGCGGCGCGAGCGCGGCGCCCGCCAGCCCGGACAGAGCCGCACCGAGCGCAAAAATCGCGGTGAACAGCCGCCGCACGTTCACGCCCATCATCTGCACCATTTCACGATTTGAGGCACCAGCTCGCACCCACATACCGACCCTGGTGCGCGAGACGATCCAGTACAACAGCAGGGCCACAACGACGCCTGCGACGATCGTGGCCATCCGGTAGGTCGAGTAACGCAGATCGCCGACGATGGGAACTGAACCCGACAACGCAGCAGGTATGTCGTAGGGCAGGGGCTGTACCCCCCACACAATGCGGACGGATTCGTTGAAGATCAGAATCAGCGCGAAGGTGGCGAGCACCTGGGTCAGGTGATCCTGGCGGTAGAGCCGCCGGATCAACACGATTTCCAGCACCGCGCCGAACAGTCCCATGAATAGCAGGGCGCCCAGCAAGCCGATGACGTAGGAGCCGCTGAGCGCGGTCAGCGTCGCTGCGCTGTAGGCGCCCAGCATGTACAACGAGCCGTGCGCGAGGTTGACCAGGTTCATGATCCCGAACACCAAAGTCAGGCCGGCGGCAAACAGGAACAGCATGAGGCTGTATTGCAACCCGTTCAGGAGTTGTTCGATCCACAGCATGGTTTCCACTCACCTTTTCTTGCACGCCGCGCCGTAGGCGTCGGCGTGGTCGCTCAGGACGCGCGACTCGGTCTTGTTGTAGAGGCGACCCTTGGCGTCGCGCGAGACTACGCGAACGAAGTAGTCCTGGACGGGAAAGCGGTTAGCACCGAGACTGAACTTGCCGCGAACCGACTTGAATTTGCTTTCGGACAAGGCCTTGCGCAGCGCTTTTGGATCGTCCACGTTGCCGCCGATCGCGCGAACCGCAGCGTCGACCATCATGATTGCGTCGTAGCCTTGGGAGGCGTAAAAACTTGGCAAGCGGCCGAAAGCTTTCTCGAAGGCGGCGACGAACTCGCGGCTCTGTGCGGTGTCGGTGTCGGTGGACCAGTGGCCGGTGTTGTAGAGGCCGAGCATTGCATCGCCACTGGCGGCAAAGGTGTCCTGGTCGGCCGAGAACTGGTTGGTCAGAAGAGTTGTCTTTTCTGAGATCCCTGCGGCGCGGTACTGCTTGGCGAAGTTGATCCCCATGCTACCGGGCAGGAAGAAGTACACGGCGTCAGGTTTTTGCTCGCGCAGTCGCGCGATTTCCACTGCGAAGTCAAGTTGACCAAGCTTGGGGTAGAGCTCCTCGATCACCTCGCCTTTGAAGAATCGTTTGAAGCCGGTGGCGGCGTCACGCCCAGCCGGGTAGTTCGGTGCTACCAGAACCACGCGCTTGTAGCCCTTGTCGTGCGCATACTTTCCAGCGGCCTCATGGACAGCGTCGTTCGGCCAACTCACACTGAAAAAGCCGCTGTCGCATTGCTCCCCTGCATACTGTGACGGGCCAGCATTGGAGCTGAGATAGACGCTTCCGTTCTCCAGCGCGACTGGCGCCGCCGCAAGAAGGATGTTGGAGTAAATGATGCCCGTCAGCACCTGTACCTTGTCCTTCTTGATCAGCCGCTCGGCGATTTGCTTGGCGGCGCCGGGGTTGAACTGGTCGTCTGCCACAATCAGCTGAGTCTGCTGCCCCCCAACCTTGCCCGAGAGTTGTTTGACGGCGAGTTCAATGCCGTCTCGCATATCGACGCCCGGTACCGCCTGGGCACCGCTCAGGGTTGTCATGACCCCGATGCGAAGTTCTGCTGCGCTGGCAACGGCCATGCCCGTGCACGCTATGAGTAAAAGGCCCCAATGGGTGATTCGGTTCATTGCTTGTCTCCTGTAAAAAGTATGTTGTCGTCTCGCTCGGTAGCAAGACTGTTCATGACTCGGGTGGTGCTCCGGCCCAGGCGCGCCGCAACAACCCGGCAATGGCTTCACGGTCCAGTGGGCGCGGGTTCCAGTAGGGGTTTGTCAGGGCAAGGTCGGAGATGCGTTCCAGATCGGAGGCTGCCACGCCCAGATCGCGTAATGCGGTTGGCGCGCCGAGCTCATTTGCAAGCTCATACAGTCCCACACTGGCCTGGGGCCGTCCGATCGCGCGAGCGACGCGCCGCATCGCCTCGGGCGCGGCCGGTGCGTTGTAGGCCAAGGTGTGCGGCAACATCACGGCATGGGTTTCTGCGTGCGGCAGATCCAAGCTGCCGCCGAGCACATGGCACAGCTTGTGATGTAACGCCATACCCGCTTGCCCAAGCACCGTGCCGCACAGCCAGGCGCCGTACAGACAGTCGCCGCGCGCTGCGAGATCGCGCGGCGCCGCAACCACCCGGGGCAAGCCGGCGGCGAGGGCCCGAATACCCTCCTCGGCCATCAGGTTCAGCACAGGATTGCTGTCACACGCGTACAACCCTTCGGCGGCATGTGCGATAGCGTTCAAACCACTGGTGACAGACAGGGCCACGGGCAACCCAGACGTCAATTCGGGGTCGTAAATTACAGCGCGCGGCAGTACGCGCAAATCGCGCCCGGTTCGCTTGGCAGCGCCCTCGGTCAGCCCATAGATCGGCGTCATTTCCGAGCCGGCATAGGTAGTCGGAACTGCGACTATAGGTAGCCCTATGTCGAGCGCGATCGCCTTTGCCAACCCGATCGTCGAGCCACCGCCGACCGCCACGACACCATCCGCGTTGAGTGAAGTTGCGTACGCACAAGCCTTGTGAGCGACCTCGATGGGCACGTGCATGCGCGCACCGTCGAACAGACCTACGCAACGCTTGCCCAACAGGGCCGCGGCCGTCTCGGCCAGATCACGTTGATTGGGTGTGCACAGCACAAGCGCGCGTTCAATTCCCATCGCCGCCACTTCATCCGCGAGGCGGCCAAGACCGCCGGTAGCGAACACCGTGCGCATGGCCGATGCGTTGTAGACGAAGTCAAGCATGGCCCAAGTCCTCGCCAGGAACGTAGTCAACCTGAAAACGAGCCACGCGTAGGTCACCGAGTTCGCGCCTGACGCGCAGATGCTCGGGATGCTCGGCATAGGCCTCGAGTGCCTGGAGCGAATGGAACTCGGTGTAGAGAACCACGTCGCAGGCGTAGTCGGTACCACTTACGTCGATGCCGACCTCCAGTTTATGCAGGCCCGGGATCAGCGAGCGCAAGCGCTCGAACTGCTGTTTGACCTGCTCGCTGGCGGTGCGCCTGGCGTCGGACGTGTCACCGCGAACCTTCCACATGACAATGTGCTTGATCATGGCATCAGTCCTCCCGACGCATCGGGTTCAGCACGAAGTCGAAGTCCAAGGTGTAAAACGGGGTAGCAAGCACCTGGCCATCGGGGGTGGGCCCCGCCGGGTGACGGAGCCAATCCGCCACCAGCGACGAACGCACGCCAAACACGGCATCCGAGTCCAGGTACGGGTCCCCGTCGCGGAACACATGGGTCACCAATGTTTCATAGCCTGGCGCGCTGATTCGAAAGTGCAGATGCGCAGGCCGCCATGGGTGACGGCCCAACGCTGCCAACATCTGTCCGACCGGACCGTCGTGCGGGATCGGATAGGGCGTCGCAACGATGCTGCGGAAGTGGTAGCCACCATCTCGTGCGGATCGCAGCGTGGCGCGTGCGCGATGTTCGTCCATCGGCTCGTACTGCACGTCATACAGGCCGTTGGCGTCCGCCTGCCAGACCTCGATCACGGCACCCGCGATCGGCTCGCCTGCCAATCCACGAATACAACCGCGCACAAAACAAGGCTCCCCCTCGGCACCGTTCGCCACATCGCCGCCGAGTGGTCTTTCCGGGGCGCCTTCGACATGAAACGGGCCGAACACGGTGGCCTCGGTGCAACCGAGGGGCTTGCGATGGTTTTGGGCGGCTACTAAGGTCGACAAGCCCAGCGTGTCGGACAGCAGGATGAACTCTTGCCGCGTCGGGCTGCAGGTATGGCCTACGGCCGTGAGGAACTCGATACCCGCCACCCATTCGGCCTCAGTGAGGTGGACCTCCCGCGCGAACCCATGCAGATGTTGGACAAGACTGGTGATGACCGTCGTCAGGCGCTCATTCGTGAGGTTCGCGTGGCGTGCGATTACCGCCTGGGTAATCGTTGTCTCGTCGAGGTTTCGCATAGTCCTTGGTCTCCTGATGCCTCCGCTGTAAACAATCTCTTCGGGAGGATGGGATGAATGTTATTGATGACTTAAATGGAAATAAATGCCAAAATTGAAAATAATATTTTCATCCAATGAAAGAATTCCCATGAATCAGTGGACCGAGTACGAGTTTTTTGTGCGGGTGGTAGAACTAGGTAGCCTGAGCAAAGCAGCGGAAGTAATGGGCTTATCCAATCCTTCGGCAAGCCGCCAACTCGCCGCGCTGGAGCGCCGCCTCGGGGCTCGGCTGATCGAACGCAGTACGCGCCGTTTGTTCGTTACTGACGTCGGTCAGGACTTTTACGGCCGCTGCAAGGCCGCCCTGGACGACATGCGAGAAGCTGTCGAGGCAGTCAACGCGACGACGTCTAACCCGATTGGCGTACTGCGCGTGACCGCATCTTTGTCGTTGTCGCTGCAGCACATCGCACCGCTGCTACCAGGATTCGCACAGCGCTACCCCAACGTTCGCGTGGAGTTGGTCGCTGCCAATCGCTACTACGACATCATCGACAACAACATCGACGTGGCAATTCGGACGCGCGAATACGAACCGGATTCGAGTCTTGTGATCCGGGGTCTGGCGAATACGCGACGTCTGCTCGCCGCCTCGCCGGCCTATCTCAATCGCCAGGGCACGCCCAACGACCCCCAGGCATTGGCTGAGCACCAGTTGCTGCTGTACACCTACCATAAACCCGACGAACTGACGTTCCGGCGCGGCGACGAGGCCGTCACGATTCCGACCAAGGCAATGCTGGAAGCCAATGACGGCCAGATCCTGCGTGTCGCGGCCCTGCAGGGGCTGGGTATCCTGGCGCAACCGATGTACGTGATCTACGACGACCTTGTCGCTGGTCGCCTAGTTCCGCTATTGACCGACTGGGAACTGCCTCGGCTATCGATCAACATCGTTTACCAGCACCGCAGCCACGTGCCAGCGAAGACGCGCGCCTTCATCGACTTCCTGGTCGAAGATTTCCAGCGACAGGACTACCAAAAGCGCTGGGATTCGATGGTGTCAGGTCAGGCCGATCGAACCGACTCTTCTTCAGCGCGGCAGTAGTTACTCCGTCTTTGGCGGCATCCACCAGCAACAGCAGCACTACAGATTCGATACCCCTGCCCCGAGTAACGCAACCGTTACGCCACACTCGGCCCGCGCTGCCGCCCGAACGTCCAGGACGCACCACCGCCGCGTATGACTGTGGTCAAGGTCTTCCCCAAACGGTGTTCAATCGCCGGCTTCCATGGCACCAAGCTGAAGCAGATGCCATCGTCGAGCATCGCGAAGCGCCCGCTGACAAGCTGTACGCTACGACGATATACCCCGTTCGCACGTTCACCGTCGGCCAGAGGCCGATGTGTCATGCCGGTTGCCCTTCTTCACGAGGAGCGCGTCGACACTGGTCAGTTCAGGATTGCTGAAGCTTACGATCTTGCAGCGTTCCTCAGTAATCACGACGCTTGAGTCGACAATGTCGAAGCGATTCRCGATGAGTCCCGGAATGAGGGAACCAAAGTCTCCCGTCACGAAGTTGACCTTCACACCGAGTGGCTCGAATACGGCGCGAACGATGTCGACATTGAAGCCTTCCACCCCGCCGTCCGCCGTCTTGTAGCCCCACGGCTTTCCGTTGTGAATTCCCGCCGTCATCGTCCTCTCACTCAGGATCCTGTCCTTCGCGGTGGCGGCGTGCACCGCCGCTTGCGGCCAAAGGGCAGCCAGCACACAGAGTGCCGCTAGAGTGAGAGCTGAGCGAAGAGACCTGACCATGATTATTCCTTTGCCTGCGGGCGGATTTGATGGCGCATGCATGTATATGCATGCTTGTTGAGAGATTTGCTTCTGAGCCCGCTCAGCCAGCCTTGACGGTTTCCCAGAGGAACGGTTCGACGACCTTTTGATTCAGGTTGATCCCTAGTCCGGGCAGGTCGGGGATATCAATCTTCCCGCCCTTGATGCGCGCCTCGGGCGGGTTGTCGGTGAGTTCGACGTAACCGGGCATGGTCTGCCAGTACGGATAGACCTCTTGAATGGCGAAGTTCGAGATGCAGGCGCCGATCTGTAGTGCCGCTGCAGTGGCCACGGGACTGCCACACACGTGCGGCTGAACGCGCATGTTGTAGGCCTCAGCCATTGCCGCGATCTTCTTCGTTTCCATGAGGCCCCCGGTCAAGCAGATGTCCGGCTGAACGATGTCGACGGCATGTGCCCCTGAGGGTCAGGCCGGACGAGGCTCTGTCGCCGGCTGGCCTCTTGCGACAGCGCCGCCTCAGGTGCTTCCTCCAGCCGCGAGGCACCGATTCGCAGATAGGCTTCCGTCCTTCGGCTCCGTAGCCAGGCTGCTTGTGCGAAGCCGGCCACCGCCACCACAACGAGGCAGAGCGGAAGCGAGTTGATGAACGCGTCCGAGACACCGGTAAGCAGGCTGTAGTTGGTCACCGCGAGATAGGTACACGCGCTGATTGCGATGCCGCCGAGGATCGGCGCCACGGTCTTGCCGAAACTGAACTCGCGCCGCCGCGCGAAAAACAGGGGAATGCCCAGGCTGGTCAGCGCAAGCAGCGACATGAGCCCCACCGACCCCAGGCCGGCAAACAGGGTCGAGAGGTTCTCGAGAGGATCGAGACCTGTCAGTCCTGCGACGACCAAGACCGAGATGCAGATTGCCGAAAGCAGGACCGCGGCGACATGCGGCGAGTGAAAGGTGGGATGCGTCTTGGCCAGACGTCGTGCCAGAAAGCCATCGCGCGCCAAGGCGTAAACATAACGGGTGGCGCAGTTGAAAAGGCCGAGGGTCGCCGCGAGCTTTATCCATGAGGTTTCAGGCTCAGCAGGTTGCCATCTTTCATGCGGGTGATCCATCGTTTGTCGCTGCCGACAGGCAGCGTGTACTGCTTTTGCAGTGCTTCCACGTCGACCACATTGGTTTCGCGTGCCCAGGTCAGGAACAGGCGAACGGCTTTGATGCTGGTACAGGACTGCAACAGCTCGCCCAGAACCTCTTTGCGCAGGTTGCGAAGACCATCGAACAGGTTACGCGCCTCCTCCAGCCCCTGATGCGTACCGACTTCGTAAAGCAGTTCAAGGACGGCTCGCTCGGGGACTGAGACGCGCAAGCCATCAGTCACGCCCGGCGGCGTAGTCAAACTTTTGCTGGCAAGCGTGCCATCCGGCAAGTTGAACAGCCTGGCCGATACGTAACGCGATGGGAATCGGGAAGTGAACCACACCGGCAGCACAAAGCGCACGTCACCCCACAGCACCACCGCCTCGCGCGTCGCGAGGTTGTGGCGCACGCCCTGAAGCGTCAGTGCGCTCCTGCCTGCCACATGCAGGCCAACGACACGGGTTTGCAGGAGCTTGATCGCGCCATGCGCGCTCAGGGTGTCACCGGCAAACGCATAAACGCCCTGGCCCAACCGGTCCAGCCAGCCGCTTTCAGCGTAGTGGGCCGCGAGTTGGGCAGACACACCGATACGCTCCAGAGTGGCCAGATCGAACGGCATCCCGCGCGGCAGACTGGTCTGGAGCTTCTTGATTAGAGCGTGTCGTGGAGTTCTATCCATGTACTAAAAATAGCACGCATTCTAATCAAACTCAAGAATGAGATTGAATTAATCATATTTTTTAGTGTCTTGTACTACTTTCAAGACATTATCCAATCAAAAATCATCACATTGACTCTCAACAAAGACGGGCTAACCAGTGTCCGTAATGTCCACTGCTCTTATGCGAAGTTCGATCCAAAGATTGGACAACCAGACCCCGATGGCTAAGACCCCGTCAGCCGCCCTCCTCCAAGCGTGAACGCGGTAGCTTAGTTTTCAGCGCCGCCCGCATATTTCACGCTACCCCCTGTACGGTCTGATTTGCCTGCGCGCAGCTGGCGCAGCAGCCCAGAGTCTTGGGCGTTTCCCGTCCAAACTCCGCGACTTTTTTCAATGAATCCCGCCACCCCCTGCTTATTGTCATACGCATCCAGTGGACAATAAATTGATTTTGAGCAAAAATTGCAATAAATAATCATTTTTTTACAGCCGCAATTCACTACACCTCACCAAACGTCACCGGTAATCATTTTTGAGCAAACCGGAGTCGGTACCTCAATGACATCCTTCGACAACACACTCCCCTCCGATCCGATAGGGGCCGCTTGGCTGGCCAGGGAGTTCGATATCCTGCCCATGGGCCGATTCCCTGTCCTGAGTCAGGTTGGCAGCCGACGTGCGAGCCAGGTCGAAGATGGATTCCGAGTTGAAACGTATCCGGAGGTTATGCGTCCCGGGGCGGACCCTGCGTCGCACCTGCAGTTTCACCTGCGTCATGAGGTGATGCACCTGGAGTTCCTCGCCCGCGTTTTCCCGAAGACTGGGCCGGCTCCAGTACAGGGTTGGATCATCGCAGAGCCTACCGGGCAGTACGCTCGACGCGCCGCTTTTCTCTACGAGTGGCTCACAGGGGAGCAACTGCAGGTCCCCGAGCGACTGGGGGGCAACTACGTTGACGCGATCGACGGCGACGTGATGTTGGCCGCCTCCCCAGAGAAGATCGTCAAGGTTAGCCGGTGGCGGATCAACGACAACCTGCCGGGCTCTAGGTTTTTTTGCCCAACTGTCGCGAAAACGGATGCATTGAACGCGGCCGCGGCGCTCGATGTCCGGGCGCTGTTCGAGGAGCTCACGAATGAGTTTGGCGAGGAACTGCTGCTGCGTGCGGCCGCATGGATGACCCTGCGCGAGAGCAGGGCCAGCTTCACCATCGAGGGTGAGGCTGACCGCGGAACCAGGATCCAGCGCTTCGCGGATGTCATGGCCCGCCGCACTGGCCAGGGGGAATTGCCCCTGACAGATGGCGCCCTGGCTGAGCTGCAGCGTGAAATCCTTGGACCGGTGACCACACTTACTCGCCTCGGCATTCGGCAATCACCTGTCTTCGTCGGAGAGACAGTCCGGTACCAAGAAGTGGTGCACTATGTCGCTCCGCCGGATTCAGACCTGCGAGACATGCTGGAAGGCCTGCGCGTCTTCCTAGACCGCACCCAAGGGCAGTCCTCTGTCCTGCGCAGCGCTGTGGCGGCCTTTGCCTTCGTCTACATCCACCCGATGGCCGATGGCAATGGGCGTGTGCATCGATTTCTGATCAATGACATCCTGCGCCGGGATGGCGTCATTCCGGAGCCTGTGATCTTGCCTGTGTCAGCCGTCATCACCGCCGACGCCGGCGAACGCCGCTCCTATGACCAGGTACTCGACCAGGTGTCCCAGCCCTTGATGCAGTCCATCCGTGACCAAGTGGAATTTGCCAGGGTCCACACACCATACCCCGATGGAGTTGTCTCGAATTTCGTTTTCAATGCCCCGGAAATGGCCCGGCCGATCTGGCGCTATCCCGATATGAGCCCGCACATCGTCTATATGTCCAAGGTGATCGCGCGCACCATCTCTGAGCAGATGCGTGAGGAATCTAAATACCTGAGTGGCCACCATCGTGCGCGGGAAGCGATCAAGGAGGTCGTCGAGATGCCAGATCACCAGGCTGACCGGCTCCTGCGTTCCATGGAGCAGAACGAGGGCCGGTTGAGCAACGCGCTGGCCAAGGAAATGCCGGTGCTGACGCAACCTGGCATCTGGGAGGCTATCGCCGATGCGGTGAATCAGGCGTTCAAGGGCGATGAGCCGCTGGATAACAGTGTGACCAGCCGGTACAGGCCGAAGTAGATGCGCACGAAACCGGTGCCATAGGTCAAAGCGGCACAGGGTCCAAAGATGAGCCGCCGCTGGTCGGTTGGTGCTTGATTGGCTAAGCACTCACTTCGAACGCCAGTTTTCTGGCAAGGCTACCAAAGAGTGATTTCTAAGCAGCAGTGGATTGCCTGCGCGCAGTTGGCGCAGCAGCCCAGAGTCCTGGGCGTTCTGGTCTCCATGCATCACTTCGCTGGCCCACCGGGCAAGCATTTCCTGTGACATCGACTCGCGGCCGATAACATTGCGTCGAAAGGCAGGTCGAATCAAGCTCTGTCCCTGCTTGAAGCGGTAGAGCAAGCACAGCCAGTGCCCGCGCACGGAGCCATAACGCGTACGAACCACCTTCAGTGTTTGGGACTGGGCCACGTAATACATGTTCAGAACCATGGCGCGACGAGTTGCATCCTCGCTGGCGGTGGCCATCCCATCTGCTGCACGCAGCAGTTCGCGATGAGCGTAGCTGACGGCCGCATTCCGCCTGATATGGGACCCTTCCAGAATGTCCGCCGCCTGAATCAAGTCGTCAGGGGTGACCGCACAGGTTCCACTCCAGCCGGTGCTGATGTCGAAGGCGTAGATTTTGGCCGATAGATGCGCAAGGGCTGCACCGCCCTCGCCCCAACTTTCGGGCATGCTCACCGACCATCCCGGATTGCTGCCCACCAGCAAGTTTGCCCAGAACTGATCTTCGTTTTTTTGCATGCAGTCCCTGGGATTACAGGTTGGTCTCGGGGCCGTTGATTTGACCGGAAATACCGGCGCYATGGTGCATGACCAGATCAGCGTCGTACTGGATGCTGGCTGCAGGCCAGCATCACCGCGGACACCATGGCTGCTTTGAAGAGGGAGGCGGTCGTGTCATATGGGGTTCTTGCCGGAATCGATGAAATGGGTAATGGGTTGAAACCAGCTTCACACGGATTGCGGGTTTGTCAATGGAAGGGTCTGATGGAATTCGTTGCGGTAGGCCCGTAGCTTCGTTCAGGCCGATAAGACTGCGCATATGACGCAAGTGCATGACGGCTGTCTTCTTTCGACCCTCTTGGGTTGAAAGCTCGACGAACTTTCGAACCGGTGCCACGATCAGGGCGCTTTTGATAACTTCAACGTGTCCGCAGGCACCCGCCCGGCCACTACTTTTCGAATTTTGATGCCATGGCCAGCGCCAACGAAAAAGGCCCAGCCATCCAAAAGATGAACTGGGCCTTGAGGTTTGATAAAGATTGCTGCGCTGAGTTTGCTCAGTGGTAATCGCTTTCATGTTGATGCCTGATAGCACCGATGATGACTCGTTGAGAGTCAAGGATTTCGAACAACGCAACATAGCCGGAGCCGCCGAACGAAATTATGAGTTCACGCACGAATACGCTTTCCCCAACCTTTCGGCAACTGAACGGACTGTGAGCCAATAGCAGGCATGCCTGCTGAATCGTCTCTATTGCGCGAGCTGGAATATCCAGATCCCCAGTTGGGCTGTTCAACTCACGCGCTAATACGTGATCGAACAATCTCTCTAGGTCTTCAACGGCCTCACGGCTGAAGATAACCTGATATGTCATGCTCGCTTGGATTTCCTGGCTGCAGCCAACTTCATCTCCAGTTTGGCAATAACGGCCTCTGCAGGCACGCCATCATCAGAGGAGACGGTGCTGTGAATCGCAGCCATGCCACGACGCATGAATTCTGAATGAACTCGACGCCGGGTCACCTCATTGCGAACTGCAGTTTCCACCAATGATGCCAAGCTTTCTCCTCCTGCAAGGGATTGCTCAATATCTTTGCGAAACGAAGGATCAATTCGCACGGGGGGGATAGTTGCGGTTTTCATGCCAGCAGTGTATCGCTTATGTGATGCATTGGCAATACTTTGCATTTTCCTATCTCCTTAGCCGCGATACAGGTGTTTGATACGCCGATTGCGTTGCTAGGCGAAGGTCGGCCGAAGCAGATTGAGGGGCAGGCGACGTTCTCAAACACCGAACCATGAGTTCAAAGGTGTCGTCGGGCGAGCCGGCTTCAAAGTGCTCGCTGAGGTCAATGGCGCGGTCGTACATGCCCATGAGGCGCTGCTTGAGCATGAAGCGGGCATCCCCATCCAGGGGCTGGCGGCTGGCGGTCTGGACGATGAGACGGAATTTCTCGCTGGCATCGACCTCCAGGCCCATGGCAAAGCGTCCCCCCATCCAGACGGCGACAACGCCGGCTTCTTTCATGGCGGTCTGGAATCCAGGGTTCTCCTCGGTGCGCTCCACCCAGTCACGGATGCGCTGTTTGCGGCCCTTCTCCATCATGGGCAGGGAGCCGGTGTAAGCCTGGGTGATGTCGGGGCGGAAGTGGCCGAGTTCGCGGCTGATCTGTTCCCGGGCGGCCAGATCGGCGCTGCGCACCTCGTCGGTGACGTGCAGAGGGGCGTTCCTGGTCACTGGCGCACCCATGCCTGCCAGGCGCGCATACCGGCGGGCGGCGTACTGGTGGCGCAGGCCGTGGGCGGTGACGCCGAGCTGGTCGCGGGTGATGCCAACCTTGCGGCACTGGTAGTAGAAGTGGTCTTTGCTCTGGTCGAGGCGCTTGCCCTGGATGGACAGGGTTCCCTTGCGATTTTGCTGGGCGTAGAGTTTGGCCCGTTCAAGTACATCTCGTTGCCACTCGCGCATGACAGGGTCGTCGTCAAAGTCAACGACGCGTGGCAAGCCGCCTTTGGTGCCATGAAGTACACGCAGGTAGGTGCCGCAGTCTGACGCCTGGGGGTTGAGCTGGATCGACTCCTTCATGCGCAGGCCGAATGCCGCCTGTACCTCCAGTTGGATGGCGGTGATGGCGCTTTCCTTGCGCAGCTCGGCCAGTACCTTGTGCAGGTCTACCTGGTTTTCATCCCAGGCCTTGCTTTTAGTGGGGATGTTCTGGCGGGTAACGGCTGTAGTGACGCCCTGTTGGTTGAGCCAGGTCTTCAAGTCCTGGCCCTTGGGAATGGCGCTGTCTTTGCCGATGAAGGTGAGGAAGCGGCGCAGGATGCTGATCTTGTTCTGGATGGTGGAGGCGGCTTGGCCCTTGCTGCCCCAATGTTTGATGAGTTTAACGGCGTGGCTTTTGCCGATTTCACTAATATTCTGGACGCCTGCGCGAAGCTCGGACAGTTCATCGAGCATGCGAATCAGTTCGTCGGAGTAAACGGTGCGAGTGCGCTCAGAGACGGGGCGGGAACGGCCGATATTGCCATGCCAGCGCCGATCTCCACAATCACAACGCGCGCTTGACTGTCAGAAATCGCCTCCAGCCATTGCATCTCACGCCTGCGCTGCAATTCGGCTCGCCGCTCCACCCAGTTCCAGTCGCTAAACATCAGAATATTCGGTCGGGCCAGACCCGCGCAATGCGGACAACGTGGTGGGGCGTTCAGGAGACGGCACGCATCGGCATCTACTTCCGGGGTGAACTCTGCGGCACTCCACACCCCCGATTCGCAATCCATGCATTGCAGGTGATGGATCGAACCGTGGCATTCATGAATCTGCTCCTCAGAAAATTCTGCCTTCTGAAATTGCCCGTCCACGTTACTGGTAAATATCCAGGTGCCCAGGGGCATGCGCTCACCCCATTGCCGCAATATCCCAAAACCGGCATGGGGAACGGTCTTACGGTACAGGTCGAGGCGATGCCCGTAGAAGCCCCAAGCCAGACTGGCATCCTGAAGAAAAGTGCGTGGACTGGCCACCTCAGTGAAATTGAGATTCGCCTTGGCCAGCGCCGGATAGGCCTGCCAGAACCCCTGATTGCCACGAAAGTCTGGCAGGCCAGAGTCAACCCCCATGCCAGCACCTGCGCCAATCACCAGAGCATCAGCTTCGGCAATGAGTTCAGCAGCCTTTCGATATTGGGCCATGCTATTCATTTGTACTGCGCTGAGGTGGGGATCTTCACTGCAACCCTGCCGCGCTTAACCAGCAGGAACTTACCGCTTCTTGCTTTCGGGCAGCTGCCCATCTTGCGGCATGATGAAGGAGTCTTCCCACTGCACCGCGAAATTGTCACCCGCGTCCTCTTGCACGCTTTCCTCCACGTGGTCTGCACTGGCGCTGAGGGGGTCGAAATTGGTGAAGCGTATCTTGCGGTTGCGCTCAAGCTTGGCGCGCAGGCTGGCGCGGGCAGCCGCCACGGCCTCCATGTCGATTTCAGAGGACATTTCTGGCTTGGCGCCGCTGGCCGGACGCAGGGTGTCGGGCACCGTGGGCAAGGCCCCGTTGTCGAAGTCCATGTCCGCGAACGACTGCGACATCGGTGGCCGGCTGTTCAGGGCGAGGTCTTCATCCGAAGGATCGATTTCACCCAGGAAGGCAGCGCGCACCTCTTCCAGCGAGGGGAGTTTTCCCGCCCGGACGACGGCATACGCGATACGGCACTCTTCAAACAGCTTTTGCTTGAGGTCACGGTTACTGGCACTCAACCCGCGGGGTCCGGGGACATCCAGGCAGCCGATGACGGTGCCGTCGGAGGCGCACACGGTGAACGTGCAATAAACACTGTTAAGCAATTCATGGGAACGCAAGCCCTCGGAGACATTGCGGGGCGACGTGAAACGGATGGCGGAAACCTTGACCAGCACGTGCTGGTCAAAAAAAGCACGTTTCAGCCAGTGCCAAACATCCTGTTCCTGCTCCGTCAGAAGGGGTCTGGGCCGAAGCTGCCAGCGTACGGGAATGCGTCTTTTACTCTTCGCAGCGCGTGCCGCCCAGCGGCGATGGCACAGCGCGCCCAAAGCCATTCCGGACACCGCCGCGGCAGCCAGTGTCAATGCAAGAGAATTCAACATGCGCGCCCTATTTTTTTAGAGTTTAAACACAGCACCCAGAAAGTTACAACTATGAAGGCGCCGATTGTTGCGGCAATGTCTGAAATATGAGCAATAGCGCCCCGCGCGGCGCGAGTCCCCGCAAACTCCAACCAATTCGGAGTCATTGGGCCTAAGCGTCCGTGGACTCGGTCGTCCGGCTGGCCAGCACCTTGTCAATGCGCTTGCCGTCCAGGTCAAGGACCTCAAACCGCCAGCCTGCGCAATCGACTTGCTCGCCCGTCTTCAGCAGGCGGCCTGAGACGCTTTGCAGCAGGCCTGCCGCGGTGTTGTAGCGCCCCCTGTCCTCTTCCGGGAGCTCCCTGATATCGAGCCGGACCTTGAGTTCGGACACCGGCATGACGCCATCAATCAGCCAGCTGCCGTCTTCGCGCTGAGTCGCCCAGGCATCGATCTCGGCACCAGGCTGCAATTCACCGGTGATGGCCTCCAGCATGTCCATGGGCGTCATCAGCCCCTGCACCACGCCGTATTCGTCGACCACAAACACCATGCGGGTAGACCGGGCACGAAACTGCTCAATCAGTTCCATGCCCGTGAGGGTTTCGGGAACGAACACGGCCGGCACGGCATAGGCGCCAATGCGGTCGGCCACCGAGGGGGTTGCATTCTCGCCCGGCTCGGGGGGAGAGGACAAAATCCTGCCGCGCAGGCCCAGCAGCTTGGCCACATTGACCACGCCGATCACGTCGTCGAGGCTGCCCCGACACACCGGGTACCAGGAATGGCCGGTGGCCCCGGCTTTGTCAATGGCCTCGGCCACCGTGTCGGAGGCATCCAGCCATTCGATGTCGGAGCGCGGCAGCATCAGGGAGGTGAGCAAGCGGTCGTCGAGCAAAAACACGTTTTGCACCATCTGGTGCTCGTGTTCCTCGATCAGGCCGGCGTCAACACCCTCTTCCAGGCTGGCGGCGATTTCTTCCTCGGTTACGCCGCGCTCGCCCGCGTTGTCAACGCGCAGCAGCTTGAGCACCGCGTGGGTGCTGAAGGACAACAGCCTGACAAATGGCTTGGCGCCCGTAGCCACCCACATCATGGGCCGCGACACCAGGCGCGACACCGTCTCGGGGTAGAGCTGCCCGATGCGTTTGGGCACCAGTTCGCCAAACACAATGGTGATGAAGGTGATCACGGTCACAACCAGAGCCGTGGCGGAAATATCGGCGGCGCGCGGCGCGGCCCCGAAACTCTGTATCCAGACGGACAAGCCGTCGCTGAAAGCCGCCTCGCCAATAATGCCGTTGAGCATGCCGATGGAGGTGATGCCCACCTGAACCGACGACAGGAATTGTGTGGGGTTTTCCAGCAGGCCCAGCGCCGCGTGCGCCCCCTTGTCCCCTGATTCGGACATGGCGATCAGCCGGGCCTTGCGACTGGATGCCAGGGCCAGCTCGGACATGGCAAACACGCCGTTGAGCAAGGTTAAAAAAACGATCAGCAGGAAATCCATGAATCCGGAGGGAGAATAAACACATGTCACTTTACTGTATTGGCGACCTGCAGGGTTGCAATGCGCCATTTCAGCGGCTGCTGGAGAAGATTGACTTCTCCCCAAGCCGCGACACGCTGTACCTGCTGGGCGACCTGGTCAACCGCGGCCCGCACTCGCTGGCCGTGCTGCGCCACCTGAGCCGCCTGGGCGATGCCGCCCAGTCCCTGCTGGGCAACCACGATTTGCATTTGCTGGCCTTGTGGCAGGGCATGGGCAAGCTGCACCGCAGCGATACCGCACAAGACATCCTGCAGGCCAGCGACCGCGGCGCCCTGCTGGAGTGGCTGCGCCACCGCAACATGGCCATCCATGCGCACGGCTGGCTGATGGTGCATGCCGGTGTGCTGCCCCAGTGGAGCACCGCCAAAACCATGGCACTGGCCGCCGAGGTGGAGCAGGCCTTGCGCGGGCCCGATCTGAAGGGATTCTTGAGCGACATGTATGGCAACACCCCTAACCAGTGGCACGAGAGCCTGCAGGGCGCGGACCGGCTTCGGGTCGTGGTCAATGCGCTGACGCGCTTGCGCTTTTGCACTCCGCAAGGGGTGATGGAGTTTGCCACCAAGGAAGGCGCAGAGGCGGCGCTGCACGGCTACCTGCCATGGTTTGATGTGCCGGGCCGTCAAACCGCAGACACGCCGGTCATGTTTGGCCACTGGTCAGCGCTAAAGGCACAAGACGCCCAGAAATCGGGCAGCCTGCTGCTGCCGCTGGACACGGGTTGTGTCTGGGGCGGGAGCCTGACCGCCGCCAGGCTTGGGGCAACGCCAGCGGCGTATGAACTGATCTCGGTGGCCTGCGCAGATTGAACACCTTCCCACCGTCCCGCTCGCGAACCTCGTCAACCCAGGCCCGCGCGACGCTGGCCGCCAGGCTGGGAGCCCTTGCCTCTTACCCTTCCTCTTACCGTTCGCCTTTACCCTGACACCTCAGACCGAACCACCGCGTCGCCCGCAGGCGGCGCCACGTTGCCGGAAGCCTCGTCAGACCAGGCGCGCGCCACGCTCGCAGCGAGCAGAAGCACCGCAGATGAAAAATAAATCCACATCAAGATGACCACCAGGGAGCCTGCGGCGCCGTAGGCAGATACCACGGCTGCGGTAGACAGGTAAAAAGCCATCAGGTGCTTGCCGACCGCAAACAGCAGCGCACCTACCGCCGCCCCCCTCACCAGGTAGCGCATGGCCGGCTTGGGCCCAGCGCTCATTCTCATCAGGGCCACAAACAGCGCCACGGAAAAGCCGAAGGACGCCACTTCATTGATGGCGTAGGCGAATTTCTCGACAGGCCAATACTCGCCCGCCCAGCCCGACAGAAGGTTTAATAAAGTGGAAACCACGAGCGAAACCAGCAACAGGAAGCCGATGGCCAGGATGTAAGCCACACCACGCAGGCGCAAGGAGGCGGTGTACCACCACTTCTGCTGGGGCGCCTTGCCGCTGCCCTGTCGCCACAAACGTTCGAACGCGTCCTGCAACTCGGCAAACACGCCGGTGGCGCCGGAAAGCAGCAGGCCAAACGCCACCAGCGAGGCGGTAATTCCCTGCGAGGGCTCCCGCGCGCTGGAAAGCGCCTGCTGGACCACCTGCGCGCCCTGGGCACCCACCACACTGCGGATCTGGTCGACCAGGCTGATTTCAATAAAGCTCTGATCCACCCACCAGCCCAGCACCGCCACCAGCAAGACCAGCAAGGGCGCCAGACTGAGAATGCCGTAGAAGGACATGGCCGCACTCATGCGCAGGCCATCGGCCTCAATCCACTGATCCACAGCGCGCCAGAGCGGTCTGTAGATATGCTGGAGCCTGTGCTGGAGCGATGAAAGGCCAACCGCCGGCAGGCCCGAAAGGCGCCGGTGAGCGGACTGGTTATCGGTATCGGTGTCGGCGGTTTTTGCCGTCATTCAGACAGCATGAGGATACGGCGGCAGAACCCGCGCCGGACGGCCCCGCGAAGAATCGTAGGTGCGCGCCGACGGTCCGGCCGGACGGGAAAGATCTCAGTCGCTGGTCTTGAACAGCGCAGCGACTTTTTTCTTGGGCTTGATGTTGGCCGAGACGCTGCTGCGCGCAGGGCCGGCCTTGGCGGTGGCTTCCCAGGCTGGTTGGGCGTCCGCTATAACGGTCGCCTCGTAGGGCTGGTCAAAAAACGGATCGCGCGGCGCCGCCGGCTGGCGATGCGGCATGTATTCGCGACGCTCCCTGCGCTCCGGCCGGTCACGCGGTTCCCGCGAAACAAACGCTTCACGCCCCGCGCCCTCTTCACCGTCGCTGCCCTGGCGGTACATGCGGCGGCCGTCGTTGATGCGGCCCTGCTCGCTGATGCGCGGGCGGTCTTCATCAAACTCGATCGGCTCCAGCTCGATCTTGGTCTTGATCAGCTTTTCAATATCGGCGACCAGGCGCTGGTCGCTGCTGGCGACAAAACTCACGGCCAGGCCTGAAGCCCCGGCACGGCCGGTGCGGCCAATGCGGTGCACATAGTCTTCGGCATTGAATGGCACGTCGAAGTTGAACACCGCCGGCACATCCTTGATGTCCAGGCCGCGCGCAGCGACGTCGGTACACACCAGCAGGTCCACCTCGCCTTTTTTGAATGCATCCAGCGCCTTCAGGCGCTCGTCCTGGCTTTTGTCGCCGTGCAGCGCGGTGGTTTTAAGGCCTTCGCGTTCCAGTGAACGGGCCAGGCGTGCGCAGCCGAGCTTGCTGTTGACGAACACAAAGGCCTGCTTCATGCCGCGCTCTTTGAGGATCTGGTGCAGTGCACGACGCTTGTCGTCAGCGCCCACACTGTAGAAGTGCTGCTCGACTGTCGAGGCGGTGGCGTTGGAGCGCGCCACCTCGATCGTCACCGGATCCTGCAGGTAGCTGGAGGCCAGGCGCTTGATTTCAGGCGAGAAGGTCGCCGAGAACAGCAGCGTGATGCGCTGCTTGGGCAGGTAGCTCAGAATGCGCTGCAGATCCGGCAGAAAGCCGATGTCGAGCATGCGGTCGGCCTCGTCGAGCACCACGTATTCAACCTGGTTGAGTACGGTATTTTTGGCTTCGATGTGGTCGAGCAGACGGCCTGGCGTGGCCACCAGCACTTCAACGCCTTTTTTGAGCTCCAGCGTTTGCGGCTTCATGTCCATGCCGCCAAACACCACCGCACTGCGCAGGTTGGTGTGCTTGGCGTAGAGCTTGACCTGTTCGGCTACCTGGACGGCCAGCTCGCGTGTGGGCAGCAGCACCAGCGCGCGCACCGGGTGGCGCGCCGGCGAGGTCGAGGCGTTCTCGTGCTTGAGCATGCGCTGCAGCAGCGGCAGCGAAAAGGCAGCGGTTTTACCGGTACCGGTCTGTGCGGCGCCCATCACGTCTTTGCCCTGCAGGACGACCGGAATGGCCTGCTCCTGAATGGGCGTCATGGTTTCGTAGCCCATTTCGGCTACGGCGCGGGCCAGCGGTTCTGCCAGCGAAAGATTGGAAAAGGAAGATGTCATTTAACCCACTATTGTCGCACTTTGGGCGAAATCCCCCTTTTTTGCCCGCCAACCGGGGTATTGCCGCCCGGATGCAGCGACGCGGGCAGCAAGCCAAAAGCCCCGTCAGCTATTGATTTAATAGCTACACACCCAGGAAAACCACGACCCGCAGCCATATTTCTTATAAATTCCGGGCGCTGAAAGTGTCGCAGGCCTTGATGCTGCCGGTTTTCAGGCCGGCGTCGAACCAGCGCTGACGCTGGGCGCTGGTGCCGTGGGTGAAGCTCTCGGGCACGACCGCACCGCCGCTGGAGCGCTGCAGCGCGTCGTCGCCAATTTTGGCGGCCGCATTCATGGCCTCCTCGACATCGCCCTGCTCCAGGATCTGGCGCGCGCTCTGCGCGTTGTGGGCCCACAGGCCGGCAAAGCAGTCGGCCTGCAATTCCAGCCGCACGCTCAGGGCGTTGTACTCCGCCCGGCTGACCCGGCCGCGCATCTGCTCCATCTTGCTGGTGATGCCCAGCAGATTCTGCACATGGTGGCCGACCTCATGCGCAATCACGTAGGCCTGCGCAAAATCGCCCGGTGCGCCCAGGCGGTTTCTCAGGGTTTCGTAAAAGCCGAGGTCGATATACACCTTCCGGTCGGTCGGGCAGTAAAACGGCCCCATGGCGGCCTGACCCTGGCCGCAGGCGGTTGGCGTGGCGCCCCTGAACAGCACCAACCGCGGCTCCTGATAACTTGCGCCACCTTTGGCAAACACGTCTTTCCAGACGTCCTCGGTGTCGGCCAGCACGGTGGAGACAAACTTCGCCATTCGGTCATCGGCAGGCGGCCGCTGGGCCGGTCTTTGTTGCGGTACCTGCTGCACCTGCGCCGGCGGCGAACCGCCGCTCAGGAGGCTCAATATGGTCAGCGGATTGATGCCGAAAATCCAGCCGCCGACCAGCGCCACCACAATGGTGCCAATGCCGATGCTGCGGCCGCCCAGCAATCCGCCGCCGCCAAAACCACTGCCCCCGCCACCCTCGTCGCGCCTGTCCTCAACGTTGTCGGATTCCCGATTGCCTTCCCATTTCATGATTGCCCCAGTTGCATAGAGAGAGAGAGAGAGAGAGATAGAGAGAGGTGGTGAGGCCGAATAGCTCGCATGGTCCGGACAGCCCGGACGCCTCACGAACGCCTCAAAATTGCTTCAACGCATGAGCCAACTTTACTAGAGAGCCATGCGCTGCGTGGAACAAAATTGAACCCCGATGTATCCACTCTTTATGGCATTTTTTGCACATTTTCACCCTGCGCGGTCAATTCGCCTTGGCATGGCGCTGCTCCTGGTGACCTTGGTGGCCCTGCTGGCCGGCTGCGCCAGCCCGATCACGGCCAGGGTCACCAGCTTTAACCAGTGGCCCGCCGATGCGGCGGGCAGCACGTTCAGCTTTATCAGCCCGGTCGACAGCACCCGCGAACTGGAGCAGGCCACCTATGAAAGCCATGTTCAGGCTGCGCTTGAAAGGCAGGGCCTGCGGCGGGCACCGCCCGGGCAGGTGGGGCGCATCCAGGCCGAGGTGCGGGTAGTCAGCCACAGCGATCAAAAAACCTGGCTGCAACCGGTCTACCACGACCACCCTGTTTTTTTGCCCCCGTACCGTGATGCGGCCGGACGTGTGTTTCCGGGGGCCTGGGTGCCCGATCCGTTCGGGCCGCGCTATGTGGGTGACCGCCAGGTGAGCCGCATCGTGTGGCTCGGCAACTTGCGCCTGCGCCTGCTGGACTCACGGGGAAGCCCACCGGGCAAACCGCACACGGTGTTCGAGTCGCGAGCCAGTTATGAAGGTGACAGCGACGATTTGCCGGCACTGATGCCCTACCTGGTGCGGGCGGTATTTGACGATTTTCCCGGCCAGAACGGGCGGACACGCAACGTGAGCTTTGACAGCGAAACCGGTGCGTTGATCAAAAAGTAATCCTCCTGAGGCTGGAAAGGCTGCGCCGGGCTGCCAGCGGCTCCGCGCTCCAGCGCGCGCCAGCCAAAAGACTTCAGGGTTTCAGGGGATCAAGGCTTGAGGCCATCAATGTCATTCAAAACGCAGGCGCAACCCCTCGAGGTCCTCTGCCACCGGGTCTGGCGATTGAATGTCCGTGTGCCATAGTTGCCCGGCCTGTACCGGCCAGGCATCGGTCAAACTGCCCGTGGTGACCAGATCACCGGCCAGCAGTGGTGGCGCGCCCGGGGTGGTGCGCAGCGCCTCCACAAAATGCAATAAAGCCTGCAACGGCCCATCCAGCACGTTGGCGCCCACGCCTTCTTCCTTCAGCGCCCCATCCACGTAAAGCCTCAGCCGCAAGCCGGCGAGCGCCTGAACCAGCGCGTCCGGCGCAATACCTGCGGTCAATTTCACGGGGTAGCCCACCAGCAGGTGGGCATGGAGGCCGGCATCCGCCACCGCCTGCGCGGCAGTGAACTTCCAGCCCGGGAAATGGGTGTGCACAATCTCAAAGCCGTGGGCTATCCAGTCAATGGCGTCCACCAGCTGCGCCAGCGTGCATGCGGGCGGTGGCGGGAAGCGCAGGCAAAACACGATCTCGGGTTCGATGCGGGGCTCGCAGAGGCCCTCCAATCGCACCTTGCCGATGTTCGGCGCCCCTGCATCAATCAGCGTCAAGCCACTTTGCCAAACAGTGCCCCAGACGGGCGCATAGACCTCATAGCGCGGCCACATGCTGCGGTTGGTAAAGCCGACTTTGTAGCCTGCGGCGCGCTCTCCGGCGGCACAGCGCGCCTCGCGCACAGCCAGAGCCGCAGCGTAGGCTGTGCCTACATCTGACGGTACCGTCGCAGGCCAGCGCAAAGGCTCCGCGTGAAGCCGGGCACGCGACAGGTCGGACACGAGGCTGGAAAGCGGGGGTGGGGAACTCATGGCCGCATGTTAGCCACAACCAGACCCACCGCGCAACGGGGAGCCATTTCGCAGACCCCAGCGAGACACCCCAGCCATACTTCACAATGGCAACATGGACACGGCCTCCACCCCTCCCCGCGTGCTGCTCACCGGTTTTGATGCGTTCGGGTTTGGCGAAGCCGGGCCGGCAGGCCCTGCGCTCAACCCCAGCTGGCTGGCCGTCCAGGCACTGCACGCCACACGCATCGCGGGCCACGAAGTGATTGCGGCACAGTTGCCGACCCGGTTCGACACATCGGTGACGGAGCTCATGCGCCTGTTGCGTCTTTACCGGCCAGCGCTTGTGATTTGCGTCGGGCAGGCAGGCGGGCGAAACGCCTTGTCGCTGGAAAGGGTCGCCATCAACGTGAACGATGCCCGCATCCCCGACAACGCGGGCATGCAACCCGTCGACACGCCAGTCGTACCGGGAGGCCCGGCGGCCTACTTCAGCACGCTGCCCATCAAGGCCATGCTGCAGGCCCTGCAGGACGCGGGCCTGGCTGCCGAGGTGTCGCAGACAGCGGGCACCTTCGTCTGCAACCACGCGTTTTACGCGCTGATGCATGCGCTGGCCACGCAGCGCGGCTTCAAACGCACGCGCGGGGGCTTTGTCCACGTGCCTTACCTGCCCGAACAAGGCTCGCCCAGCCTGCCACTGGAAGACATGGTGCGCGGGCTGCAAGTGGCGATAGCCACCGCGCTGGCAACGCCGCACGACATCACAAAAAGCGCAGGCGCAGTCAGCTAGGGACTAGCCCGGCGGCGTCGGTCTGCCCCGCTGCTCCGGCGCATCGGCGGCGGGGTCATTGCGCATCAGCCGCCAGGCCAGCCAGATGCCGATGGCCGCATTGCCGATGGCGAAGCCACTCACGAGCAAGGCGCCCCAGGCATTGAGCGGGCGGTTGTGCGCTACCCAGGCCAATGCCGTTGACAGGCCATTGAGCACGAGCATGATCCAGAACAGGGGGTTGCGTGGCTGGAACAGACGGGAGAACTTCATGGGAGTCCATGCTACCCGCTGTTGAGCACGGCTGGTCCGCACCGGCCTGGTCGCTTCGCCCTTCCCCGCTTGCCGCGCTTCAGCGGGCCGTCATCAGCGGGGCGTGAACATCGCGGGCCTGAAGTCCTGCATCTGATGGGCCGCGAGGGCACCGCTCCCATCGTCGAAATTGCTGGCCACCGCCTGGCTGTTCTGCCTGGGCTCGGCGACCTCGGAAGGAAGGTTGGCGGTCTTCGCCTGCTGCAGGCAACTGTGGCGCGCAGCCCCCATGCTGCTTTCCATGCAGTGGGCAGTGGCGATTCGCTCCGAAATCCGCTGGGTCTCGCGTACCTGCGCTTTTTTGACCTGTTCATCCGCCACCATCGCCAGGGCAACCAGCTGGCACAGAATCACGAAGCCACCCGCCACGCCGAGCAGGGTCTTGTACGGGATCTCCTGAATTTTTCGCAAATGATCTGAAAACATCGCTCGCTCCCATTTTTGTCTGACGACTCCATGCTGAGGCGAAGCTTTCAAAAGGCCACCCGGTGCAGCGCCCGTGACACTGTAGGATGGAAACGCGAAGCAGGCTTGCAGTCCCGCGCCTGCGGATCGGCCTTCACGGCGCGAGTTCTGCCACCATTGCACCGACCCGTACCAGCCGGGTCTGGATGGTGGTCGATGCGGGTCTGCAAGGGCGCCTGGCCAGGGCATCAGCTGGCGGCATTACGTCATTGGCATGCAGCCCATCAGATTCGGGTGGGCATTAAAAAACCCGCCGGCACCGGCCGTCTGGAAGCGGCGGCTGGGCGGGTCGAGTCGGTTCGGAATTTGGCGGCGAGAACACCACGCAGCAATCGTCACCGACAAGCCGGCCTATTCGGCTTGTTCGGCTTGTTCAAAAAGTAAAAAAAAGCGAACCGGTTAATTACTGGCCACAGATGGGGGAGTGCCCACACCACGGTTCGGTTTTCCTTCAGCATCTTCCCGGCGGTCGAATGTCAGCAGTTTTCCCATCACCACCTGTATCCATTGCGGGTAGGTGTATGCGGTGCCCTTGTTATGGTCAATGATCGCACCGATACCGCCACCAAAGAGAATGTTGCCAGCCATGCCCGCATTCGCACGCGAAATCGCGACACCGCGGCCATCGGTTTCACCGGGTTTGACACAGGTGACCTGCAAATCCTTGGAGGAACGGCGCACGTTGACGGTGGCAGGCGTTTTGACGCTTTGCTTGCCATAGTCGTTTTCCAGGGTGCACTCTGCATCCTTGATCTCGACGCCGGCCGCACTGAAGGTTTCAAAGCGAACCGGCGCGGAGGTGTCGTTGGTGATGGATGCGCAACCGGTCATGGCGACGCAAGCGACAAGGACGGAATACAAACGAACAGACATGTCTTACCTTTTTTGAATGAGGCTCAAAATGTAACTTCATGTTTCAGCCTTTCATCGCACGGTGAACATGTTTTTATTACCCTTGCACGCGTCGAAAGTTCAAGCTAAGGGTGAGCGTCATCCTGCCTGGTGGATTGAAACGACGGCTGAATCGGCATTCGCGCCATGCCGGCGCAAGCGGCTTTGTTTGCGGCAACCGCTGGTACAGGTGAAGCACCCTTTGTTGCTCTTTGCCTCTCTGCCTCTATGCTCCTATGCCGCCCTGCCTCTATAGCGCTTCCAGCGGCTTCAACTGCTGCAGCAACGTTGGAATCAATTCGCTGACAGTGGGATGGATGTGCATCGCACGGGTGATGGCCGTGTAAGGCTGGTCGGCGGCCATGATGTCGACCAGTGCGTGAACCACTTCGTCGCCGTTGAGCCCGAGGATGGCGGCGCCCAGCAGGCGCTTCGTGTCTGCGTCGACGAGGGCCTTGATGAACCCCTGCGTCTCGCCGGCTTCGCGGGCGCGGCCTACGCGCTGCATGGGCATGCGCGCCAGCAGCGCCGCCCGCCCGCTGGCGCGCACTTCGCGCTCTGTCAGGCCCACGCGGCCGAGCGCGGGGTCGATGAAGAGCGCATAGCACGGGATCCGGTCGCTCACGCGGCGCGGGTCGCCATCAAACAGGTTGGCGGCGACGATCTCGTAATCGTTCCAGGACGTGTGGGTAAACGCGCCCCGGCCATTGCAGTCACCCATGGCCCACACCCCTTCGGCACTGGTGCGAAGCTGATCGTCAACGATGATGTAGCCGCGTTCATCGAGCTGGATACCCGCGGCGTCCAGCCCCATGCCGTCTGTATTGGGGCGCCTGCCGACGGCCAGCAGCACATGGCTGGCAATGAGGGCGGGCGACTCCGTTGCGCACACGGTGCCGACCAAAATTCCGCGCCCTTCCCGCGCCAGCGACAGGCACTCCGCCTCCAGCTGGAACCCGATGCCCTCTGCCTCCAGGATGGCACGAATGCCATCCGACACATCCTCGTCCTCGCGGGACAGCAACTTGGCCGAACGCTCCACCACGGTGACCCGGGCCCCAAAACGCCGCATCATTTGCGCAAATTCGAGGCCGATATAGCTGCCGCCGACAATGACCAGATGTTCCGGCACTTCGGTCAGCTCCATGATTGACGCGTTGTCCAGATACGGGACGTCATGGACACCCGCCAGCTCCGGAACGGAAGGCCGGCCGCCCACATTGAGGAATATCCGCGGGGCCGCCAGCGTGCGCTCGCCGACCTTGACAGTGCGCGGCCCCACAAATGCTGCATCGCCCTGAATCACCTCGGCATTTTTCAGGCCCTGCATCCACTGGTAGACACCGTTGCGCGACTTCAGGACGATCTCGTCTTTTCGTGACTTGACGCGCGGCATGTTGACCTGGATATCGCCGGCGGAAAATCCGAACTCGGCGCCACGCCTGGCCATGTGGATCGCCCGCGCACTGGCTACCAGTGTTTTGGTGGGTATGCAGCCGTCATTGACGCAGGTGCCGCCGAAATGGGCGCGCTCGATCACCGCCGTGCGCAAGCCTTCCTTGGCGCAACGCTCTGCCAAAGCAGGCCCCGCCTGCCCGGCGCCTATGACGATGGCATCGAAAGATTCGACTTGCATGAGCTTCTCCGGTTTCCGTGGATGGGCACGGACACAAGCACAAGGGAGGCGCCCGGATGCAATGCCCCGGGAGTGCCCTATGGCAGGTTCATGACCACCCAACCAACAGTATCCGCCTCTGTGAATCCTCTGTGAATGATAGTGAGCCTTCTTCGTGCTGACTACAGCTTGACTACGGCTTGACTACAGTTGGCAATCACTGTCAGGACCGACCGAACCCGGCAATTGACCATAACGCCCAGACCCACAGATACTCGGGGGCAGGAGTGCAGCCTGACGCTGCCTGCCTGTCACATGCCTTTATTTGCCACAACGGTATTCCTGTCGGCCTTCCTGCTGTTCCAGATCCAGCCCATCGTGGGCAAGATGATCCTGCCCTGGTTTGGCGGATCATCATCGGTCTGGAGCACCTGCATCGTCTTTTTCCAGGCTGAGCTGCTGCTGGGTTACGCGTATGTGCACTGGCTGCACGAGAAGCTGCCCGGGCGGCGGCAGGCGCTGGTGCATGCGGGCTTGCTGCTGCTGAGTCTGGTCACGTTGCCCGTGGTGGCCGATCCGGCCTGGAAGGGCACGGCGCTGGCCCATCCGGGCCTGAGCGTGCTGGCGGTGCTGGCCACGGCAGTGGGGGCGCCGTACCTGTTGCTGTCAACCACCGGGCCGCTGATGCAGGCCTGGTACGCCCGCTCGCATTCGGCGTCGCTCACCACGGCACGGCCGTACCGGCTGTATGCGCTGTCGAACCTGGCCTCGATGCTGGGCCTGCTGTCCTACCCGGTGCTGATCGAACCGCTGTTGCCCGTCGGGGCACAGCTCCAGTCGTGGTCGGCTGCCTATGCCATGTTTGTCGTGGCCTGCGTGGCCACCGCGGCGCTGGCATGGCACCGCATGGCGCCGCCAGCCATCGCCCACCCGGCCCCGCTGGCAACGACGCCGCCGCCGGGGTGGCGGGAATGCCTGCTGTGGGTCGGCCTGTCGGCCACGCCTTCCATCCTGCTGCTGGCCATGACGCGCCACCTGACGCAGGATGTGGCGCCGGTGCCCTTCCTGTGGGTGCTGCCGCTGAGCATCTACTTGCTGAGCTTCATCCTGTGCTTCGATGCACCGCGCTACTACGTGCGGCCGGTGTTTCTGGCCGCGCTGCCGCTGGCATTGCTGGCGATGGACCGCGTGCTCGACAACGGCATGGACGTTCCGCTCCTGGTCGGGCTGCTTTGCGCCTGCCTGTTCATCTTCTGCATGGTCTGCCATGGTGAGCTGGTCAGGCGCAAGCCGCCGGTGCGGCACCTGACGCTGTTCTACCTGATGCTTTCGGTGGGCGGGGCGCTGGGTGGCCTGCTGGTCGGCCTGGTGGCACCCGCGATTTTCACCGCCTACTTCGAGTTGCCGCTGGGCCTGTTCCTGTGCGCAGCCCTGGTGGTGACGGTGCTCTGGCGCGAACTGCGTCCCGTCTGGCGCGGGCTGCTGCTGGTGGCGCTGCTGGGCTATGGCTGGCGGCTCGGCGACATTTCGCAGGAGTACGTTCAGGGCTACCGGCGGGTGGTGCGCAACTTCTACAGCCAGCTGCGCGTGCAGGACAACACCGATGCCGCGCTCGGGCCGCAGCGCACCATGCTGCATGGCCGCATCAACCACGGAGAGCAATACACCGCGCTGGCGCACCGGCGCCAGCCGACGGCCTACTACTGCGAGAAGTCAGGCATTGGCCGGGCCATCCGCGCCCTGCCGCAGGCGCAGCCGCTCAAGCTCGGGGTGGTCGGACTCGGCGCCGGCACGCTGTCGGTTTATGGGCGTGCGGGCGACGAGATGCGCATCTACGAAATCAACGAGCAGGTGCTCGACCTCGCCCGCAGCGAGTTCAGCTACCTGGCCGACACCCCCGCACGCATCGTGCCGGTGCTCGGCGACGGGCGACTGATGCTGGAGCGTGAATCACCGCAGCAGTTCGACCTGCTGGCCATGGATGCTTTTTCAGGCGACTCGATCCCGACGCACCTGCTGACCCTCGAAGCAATCCAGACCTACCTGGGCCATTTGAAGCCCGAGGGGCTGCTGGCCATCCACATCACCAACCATTACCTGGACCTGCGGCCGGTGATGGCGGCCGCAGCGCAGCACTTCGGCAAAGCCGCGCTGCTCTATGAGCTGGAGCCGGCGGACAACGATGCCTATTGCCGCCATTCGATCTGGGTGCTGTTCATGCCCCCGGAAAGCGCGGCCAGCCTGCCGGCCGGACTGCAGGGTGGTGAACGGCTGGTATCCCGTCCCGGTTTCGCCCCCTGGACCGACAGCTTTTCAAACCTGCTCGGGATTCTGAAATAAGCCAAAGCCCTGCCTGCGGCCTCGGCCAGAAGCAGCGGCCACGACGAAGCTCCCTGGAAAACACATGGCCATACACGCCCCCGGCGGCGCCATCAACCCGCACGTCGATCACCATGTGTCCGCCACTCAGCAACGTATTGCCGCGCTGAGCATCACCGCGGCAACGCTTTTCAGGGCAAGCCGGCGAGCAGCTTGCGCATTTCGGTAACCGTGAATCCGCGCAGCGTCTGCGTGCGGACGTTCCCCAGGCTGGCGGTTTGCAGGCTCAAGGCCATGAGAGCGTCTTCGGGGCCCTCGGTAACCAGTACCAGGTCGTAAGCGCCCAGTGTCCAGTGAACACTTTTCACCGTGATGCCTTTGCTTTCGGCCACAGTCTTGAAAGCCTCGAAGCGGTCTGGTGAACCCTTGATCGTGCGGGCGCCCTGGTCAGTGAAATTCATCAATGTGATGTATGCAGGCATTGCCGTTCTCCTTGCTGTATTGAATGCGTGGATAAACCGGCGGTCGCTTGGGTATTGCCGATGCGCCGAGGAAGACCGCCATTGCCCCGGCCTCAGAGTACAAACCCTTTGCCAACCAAAACTATAGCCCCCGCATTCGGAAAATCAAGGGACGCGAGGGCCATTTTTTCGCGCTTTTTTTTGGGGCGGCCCGCGCGCAGTCAAAGCCTCCCACGGCCCACTTTTCACTTCGCACTGATCGCGTTTTTCGCACTTTCCTTTTTTTGTAACCCGGAAACACCCGGAAACACCATATACAGCCCTCCTCAGTGATTGACGGACCGGGTCAACAGGGATCAGAATCAAAAAGTCCGCCCTTTTCGGGGTTCGCAGGGATGAAACAACAAGTCCGCTTTTGCACCAGTGCCGACGGCACGCGCATTGCATATGCCATGAGCGGCAATGGGCCACCGTTGCTGATGTCGACCACGTGGCTGACACACCTTGAATACCAGCACCGCAGCAGCCTTGCCTGGCGCCCCTGGCTCGATGCCCTGTCGCAGCACTACACCCTGATTCGCTACGACCCGCGCGGCTGCGGCATGTCGGATCGGGCGGTGGCCGACCTCTCGTTCGAGAGCTGGATGATGGACTTGGAGGCGGTCGTTGCAGCGTCGGGCTATCAGCGATTTGCCCTGCTGGGGGTGTGTTGGGGCGGGCCGCTTGCGATGACGTATGCGGCACTGCATCCGCAGCGGATCAGCAAACTGGTTCTTTATGGAACGTATGCCCGGGGCAGGCTCCGGCGAACCGGCTCTCCACAGGAAATCGAAAAAGCCAGATTGCTGCTGGAGCTGACGCAATTGGGGTGGGCCCAGGAAAACCACGCATTCCTGCAGGTGTGGGCCACCGCATTCCAGCCCGGCGGCACGATGGAGCACTTGCGTTCGTGGTGTGAAATGCAGCGCATCAGCACCTCGGCGGAAATGGCGGTGGCGCTGAGCCGTGTGTCTTTCGACGTGGATGTCAGCGCCATGGTGCCCCGGATTGCATGCCCGACGCTCGTGATTCATGCGGATCGGGATGCGGTGGTTCCGATCGAGGAGGGGCGGATTGTTGCCTCGCTGATTGCCGACGCACGCTTCGTTCAGCTCGATAGCGTCAACCATATGCTGCTGCCGGCAGAGCCCGCCTGGGCGCGGTTTCTCTCGGAGCTCCGCGGCTTCCTGCCCGAGGGCATCAACGACCGGAGCGCCTCCGGCGAACAGGTACGTCTGGCCTTACTCACCGCGCGTGAGAACGACGTGCTCAACGCATTGGCGCAAGGCCAGAGCAACGCGCAGATTGCCGATGGACTTGGCCGCTCCGAGAAGACTGTACGCAATCACATCACGCGCATCTTTGACAAGCTGTCGGTGCAGACCCGTGCGCAAGCGATTGTGCTGGCGCGCGAGGCCGGGTTTGGCCGGGAGCGCGCCATGTCTTGAGGCGCTGAACCGGGACGGGTGTCCCGGTTGCGGTGTTTTTTTGAGGGGGCTTGGGACCAGGGACTCTAGGAGGTGCACTCCGCGCCGCCCATAGTGGGTGTACTGAAGTTCATTGCCGAACAGGATGAGGATGGATCCGGATCGGCGGATGTTCTCCAGTATTTGTTCAACTTTTCAAGGAAACCATCATGCCTAAATATGTCATTGAACGCGAAATTCCGAAAGCAGGAATGCTGCCCCCAAGCGAGTTGAAGGCCATCTCAAGAAAGTCATGCGACGCCCTGGAGAGCATGGGCCCCCAAATCCAGTGGGTCCAAAGCTACGTCACCGGTGACAAGATCTACTGCGTCTATATCTCGCCCGATGAGGACACCATACGCAAGCACGCGACCCTGGGCGGCTTCCCCGTCAACAGCATCGCCCGCGTACAGACGATCATCGATCCGACAACGGCCGAGTAGCGATCGCCGGCCTTCCCAGCGTTGTACCCGAAGGCCGGAGGTTTCCGGTGCAGCCGGCTGCCTCTGGCCTGCCTGACGTCGCCCTGCCCCCCGGCAAGCCCGTCAGCGTGCCCGCCTGCGCCAATCAAGCCTTGGGCAGCGTCACCCCATGCTGGCCCTGGTACTTGCCGCCGCGGTCCTTGTAGCTGGTCTCGCACACTTCGTCGCTCTCGAAGAACAGGACTTGCGCGCAGCCTTCGCCCGCGTAAATCTTGGCGGGCAGCGGTGTGGTGTTGGAGAATTCCAGCGTCACATAGCCTTCCCACTCGGGCTCAAACGGCGTGACGTTGACGATGATGCCGCAGCGGGCGTAAGTGCTTTTGCCCAGGCAGATGGTCAGCACGTTGCGCGGGATGCGGAAATACTCCAGCGTGCGGGCCAGCGCAAAGCTGTTGGGCGGGATGATGCAGCTGTCGCCGTGGAAGTCGACAAAACTTTTTTCATCGAAGTTTTTCGGGTCCACCACCGTGCTGTGGATGTTGGTGAACACCTTGAATTCGGGGGCGCAGCGAATATCGTAGCCGTAGCTGGAGGTGCCGTAGCTGATGATCTTCTTGCCGTCGGCCTCGCGGATCTGGCCAGGCTCGAAGGGCTCGATCATGCCGGTGCTTTCTGCCATCCGGCGTATCCATTTGTCGCTTTTGATGCTCATTGGGGAAATTCCTTGGGTTGGCTAGATTGTAGGCAAGCCATGGCCGGCGCCGGCCAGCGCAAGTTACCCATGAATTGGACGGTTTGCCCAGCCTGCTTTTCATGGCACGGGCAGGGAGCCGATTTGGCTCCTCAAAACCAGCCGGTCAGGCTGATTCCGCCTGTGAAATCACGGTTTTCTCGATCAGCCGGTCATCGCCCAGCACGATCAGGGAAAAGAGCAGCTCGTCCAGGCTGCCGGCCTGGCCGGTCTTGCGGGCCAGCAGCGGCGTGGCCTGGGGGTTGAGCACCACAAAGTCGGCCTCGCAGCCGGGCAGCAGGTTGCCCACCACGCCCTGCAGGCCCAGCGCCCGGGCCGCACCGGCGGTGTGTTGCCACCACAGGTGCTGGGGCGGGAGCGACACGCCGGCTTTGGTCTGCCCCTCGCGCCCCACGTAATACGCCGCCAGCATGGTGTGAAAGGGGCTGAAACTGGTGCCACCGCCCACATCGCTGGCCAGGCCATACAGAAAGCCTGCGCGGTCGGCGCCGACATGGTCAAAAAAGCCGCTGCCGAGGAAGAGATTGCTGGTCGGGCTCACCGCTGCGGCGGTGCCGGTGCTGCGCATCAGGGCGCGGTCCTCGTCGTCGAGGTGAATGCAGTGCGCATAGACGGCGCGCGGCCTGAGCAGGCCGAAGTCCTCGTACACGCTCAGGTAGCTGCGCGCCTGGGGATAGAGCTGGCGCACCCAGGCGACTTCGTCCCTGTTTTCCGCCACGTGCGACTGAATCCACACATCCGGGTATTGCGCGGCCAGTTCGCCGGCGCCGCGCAGCTGGGCCTCGCTGCAACTGGGCACGAAGCGCGGCGTGATGGCGTAGCCCAGCCGGTCCACGCCATGCCATTTTTCAATCAACGCTTCGGTATCGATCAGGCTTTGCCGGGTCTCGTCCCGCACGCCATCGGGCGCATTCTGGTCCATCAGCACCTTGCCGGCGATCATGCGCAGGCTGTGCCGTTGCGCTTCACCCAGCAGCGCGTTGACCGATGCAGGGTGCGAGGTGGCAAAGGCCAGCGCCGTCGTCACGCCGTGGCGCAGCAGTTCTGCGATGAAAAACGCAGCGGCTTCCGCACTGTATTCGGGCGCCGAGAAGCGTTTTTCATGCGGAAAGGTGTAGTTCTCCAGCCAAGGCAGCAGGCCCTCGGCGGGCGAGCCGATCACGTCGATCTGGGGGTAGTGGATGTGCATGTCCACAAAGCCCGGCGCAATGATGCGGCCCGGCAGGTGTTCGACCTGCAGGCCGGGGTACCGGCTGTCCACCTGGGAGGCAAGCTGCTGGTAGCTGCCGATGGCCTGCACCACCTGCCGGCCCGCGGCGTCAGGGCCCACCACGAGCAAGCCATCCTGCTCGAATGCGGCCCGGCCCGGCTGGCTGTCGGGGGCGGCAAAGTACAGAAGGCTGGCGCGGTAGGCTTTCATGCCGCAAGGTTACCGCAGCGCGGCCGGTGGCGCATATGCCGCGCCGGATGAGCACTATCTGGCCGACGCCCCGGGTGCCCCTGGATTCCCACGCAGCGTGCAGCTGTCACCGACCGACTCGCGCCAGACGCGCACCGCCGCCAGCGACGGCAGGGCCGGCGCCAGCTGGCGCCAGATGAAGGTGCACAGGTTTTCCAGGGTGGCCGGGCCCAGGCCCGCGATGTCGTCGAGCATGTGGTGATCCAGCTGGGGGCGCAGCTGCTCGATGGCCCGGCGCACCAGCCCCAGGTCCACCACCATGCCGGTCCGCGCGTCGGGCTGGCCGGAGAGCGTGACCTCCGCGTTGTACGTGTGTCCATGCACGCGGCGGCTGCTGTCGGCCTCGACCTCGCGCTTGAGCGTGTGGGCCGCATCAAAAAAGAACTTCTGGCTGATTTCGTAGCTCATCGTATGCCCGTGATCTTGTGGGTCTGCAGGCTCAGCCGCCAGGCGGGCCGCTGCATGCACAGGGCAATGCAGGCCTGGGTGTTGTCGGCGCGCCGGGCGTTGTCCATGGGTTGCAGAAAACGGTGCGTGAAGCGGGCCGCCTCCAGCTCGGACAGCTCGAAGCCGGCCTGGGGCCACACCACCTTGAGCTCCTGGCCTTCCCGCTGTATCCACGGGGCGCCGGCCTTGGGGCTGACGCAAATCCAGTCAATGCCGGCAGGCGCGGCAATCGTGCCGTTGGTCTCCACCGCGATCTGAAAGCCGCGCGCATGCAGGGCTGCAATCAGGGCCGCATCGACCTGCAGCAGCGGCTCGCCGCCGGTCATGACCACCAGGCGGTGTTCGCGGTCATCCGCCGGCCACTGGGCTTCAATCAGGCGCGCCAGCGCATCGGCGTCGGCAAACTTGCCGCCCAGCGTGCCGTCGGTGCCGACGAAATCCGTGTCGCAAAACTGGCAGACCGCCGTGGCGCGGTCCTGCTCGCGGCCGGACCAGAGGTTGCAGCCGGCAAAGCGGCAAAACACGGCCGGACGCCCGGCGTTGGCGCCTTCGCCCTGCAGGGTGTAGAAAATCTCTTTGACCTGGTAGCTCATGCGGCCCTCCGGAACACGGGAGGGGGCGGCAGGGAGCAAGCGCGAGAAATGGAAGAAATGGGAGAAATAAAGCTGGCGGCCACGCGCGTCGACATGACAGTGGCTGCGAGGTTTTTATACATGGTAGTCCTCTACATGGCCCCGGAAACATCAGAAACAACAAACACCAGCACGCCGGGACAGCATGCTGGCAAGCTGTGATTTTAACGCGTCAAGCCGGACGGCGCCTTGTCAGCCGGTAAAGCCCGCCTCGACAGGGGAATGGGCGCCAGCGCCGGCACCGCAGCAGGCGCGGCGGCAGGCGCCCGCGTCGTCCTGACCCTCGCTCGATACAGGGCCGGGTTCACGCCGGCCGGGGGTAGGCCCTGCTCATCCAGCCGTAGATGGCCGCGCCGGCCAGCAGCGTGGCAGCCGCGATTTCCAGCGACAGCGTGAAGCCTTGACCCGGGTTGCGGGTGTGCCTGAGCAGCACGGCCACCAGTGGCGGCCCCAGGATTTGTCCCACACCGTAGGTGGCGGTGAGCAGGCCCATGAAACTGGCCGCGGTGACGGGGCGCAGGCGGCGTACCTCCTGCATTGCGAAGAAAGTGATCGCCGTGAACGGCAGGCCGAGCAGCAGGCTGCCCCCGGCAAAACCGGCCAGGCTGGGGCTCCAGATACTGGCGGCAATGCCAAGCGCCTGCGTGACATAGCAACCCGCCAGCAAGAGACGAAAGTCAATGCGGGGTGAAATGCGCGTGGCCAGCAGCGCACCCACCATCACCCCCAGCCCGAAGATGGGCCAGAACAGGTCCAGCCATGCCGATCCCGGCAGCGCGGTGCGGGCAATCACCGGCAAAAACGTGGCGGTGATGATGTAGCCGAAGCCCGCCAGCCCGTAGGCCAGCGTCAACAGCACCATCTCACCCCGGCCGTGCCGGACCGGCGTGTCGCCGGATGAGCCGGTCGCGCGCGCGCCGAGTGCCACCAGACGCTCGTCGCCCCCCCGCAGGATGCGCCATACGGCGGCCGCCAGCCCAAAAGCCAGCACGCCAAAAATAGCCCATCCGGTAGCAGCCGTCCAGTCCCAGGCCACCATGCCGCTGGCAAACAGGCCGCTCACCACAATGCCCGCGCCCGGGCCGACGTAAATCAGGCCACCCAGTGCCGGCGTGCCGAGCCGGGCCAGCCGCGACAGGCACCAGCCCGAGGTGAACACAAACACCACCGCGCTGGTCATGCCGGCGGCGAAGCGCAGCGCCGGCCAGGCCGCAGGCTGCTGCCAGGCCATGGCCAGGGTCAACGCACCGGTGGCCACCAGCCCGGCGCGCACCAGGGACACATAGGCCAGCGACGGCAAGCCCCGGAACCGGGCCCACAGCCAGGGCTGCAGCGTGCACAGCAAGGCGCCCAGCATGTAGCCGAAGTAGTTGGCGCTGGCGAGCCAGCTGGCCGAGGGCAGATCGACGACGCCGTCGTTCAGCATCATGGGCAGGAGCGGTGTGAAGGCAAAGCGGCCTATGCCCATGGCCACGGCCAGCGACACCAGCCCGGCCAGGGCGATGGCCCTGGGGCCAGGCAATGCAGGCGTCCGCTGCGGCTGCGGATCCGGCATCAATGCCATGCCCGGAAATTCATCATGGGCAGCATCAACGACACCTCTCGCTGGGCCGGCGCAGCGACCCGCTCATTGAAAGGTTTCAAAGGTTTCGTCCAGACGTTGGATCAGGGCCTGTCGGGCAGATGCGTCGATGAAACTGGCCTCGAAGCTGTTGCGGGCCAGTGTGTAGGCGTGCCCTGCATTCAAGTCCACCGAGGCAAAGGTTTGCGTGAAGTTGTCATTCATGTAGCCGCCAAAATAAGCCGGGTCATCCGAGTTGACGGTGGCCACCAGCCCCGCATCCAGCAACGCGCGCAGGTTGTGGCTGGCCAGGTCGGGAAACACGCACAGCTTGAGATTGGACAAAGGACACACCGTGAGCGGAATGCGGTCCTGGGCCAGGCGCCGCATCAGGGCCGCGTCCTTGCTGGACTGCACGCCGTGGTCGACCCGCTCCACCTTGAGCAGGTCCAGGGCCGTCCAGACATAGGCGGGCGGCCCTTCTTCTCCGGCGTGCGCAACCAGGTGAAAGCCCAGCTCGCGGCAGCGGGCAAACACGCGGGCAAACTTTTCGGGCGGGTTGCCCACCTCGCCGGAGTCCAGCCCGACACCGATGAATTTGTCGCGGTAAGGCAGTGCCTGCTCCAGCGTTTCAAATGCCTCCTCCTCGCTGAGGTGGCGCAGGAAACACAGGATCAGCGTGGCGCTGATACCGAGTTCGGCCCCGGCATCGACGCAGGCGCGATGCAGGCCGTTGATGACGGTCTCCATGCCGACACCGCGCGCGGTGTGCGTCTGCGGGTCGAAAAACAGCTCGGCATGGACCACGTTGTCCTGTGCCGCCCGCAGCAGGTAGGCGCGCGCCATGTCGTAGAAGTCCTGCTCTTTCAGCAGCACGCTGGCGCCGGCGTAATAGATGTCGAGAAAGCTCTGCAGGTTGGTGAAGGCATAGGCGCTGCGCAGCTCGTCCACGCTGCGGTACGGAATCGCCACGCCATTGCGCTGCGCCAGCGCAAAAATCAGCTCGGGCTCCAGCGAGCCCTCGATGTGGATGTGCAGCTCGGCCTTGGGCATTTTCCGGAGCAGCTCGGGCAGGCGGTCGGCGGCAATGGGTTTAAGCAGTTTCATGACAATTCCCTGAACGAAAAAGCTGCCCGAGGGCAGCTATGGCATCACGTTTTTGCTCCTTCCCCCGCTGGGGGAAGGCTGGGATGGGGGCAGCTGGCGGTACACAGAGCACTTGCAATAGATGCGCCGCCGGCCCTCACCCCAACCCTCTCCCAGGGGGAGAGGGAGTGAAGAGGCCCTCACCCCTGCTCTTTCCCGGAGGGAGAGGGAGTAAAAACTCAGTTACCGGGAACCTTGCCTTCCACGCCCTTGACGTAGGTCTTCAGGCCGCCCAGGAACTTGTCGTCGGCCACCACGTCCTTGCCCAGCAATTCCTTGCCGGTGTTGTCCATGATCGGGCCCTTCCAGATGGCAAAGCTGCCATCCTTGAGGCCGGCCTTGATTTCGTCGATGCGCTTTTTGGTTTCGGCGGGCACGTCCTCGGCGATGGACACCATGTCGATGGCGCCTTCCTTCACGCCCCACCAGATCTTGTCCGGCGAAGTCTGCCACTTGCCTTCCAGCGCGTCGCGGGTGGCCTTGATGTAGTACGGACCCCAGTTGATGATGGCGGAACCGAGGTGGGCCTTGGGGCCGTAGGCCGTCATGTCGGAATCCCAGCCGAAGGCGCGCTTGCCTTTTTCCTGGGCGGTCTTGAGCACGGCGGGCGAATCGGTGTTCTGGAACAGCACGTCTGCGCCGCCATTGATCAGGGACGTCGCGGCCTCGGTTTCCTTGCCGGGGTTGAACCATTCATTGACCCAGACCACCTTGGTCTTGATCTTGGGGTTGGAGCTCTGTGCGCCCAGCGTGAAGCTGTTGATGTTGCGCACCACTTCGGGAATCGGCACCGAGCCGACCACGCCCAGCGTGTTGGATTTGGTCATCTTGCCGGCGATCACGCCGGCCATGTAGGCCCCTTCGTAGGTTCGGCTGTCATAAGTGCGCATGTTCTCGGCGGTTTTGTAGCCGGTGGCATGCTCGAACTTGATGCCCTTGTTGTCGGCCGCCACCTTGAGCATGGACTCCATGTAGCCGAAGGTGGTGCCGAAGATCAGCTTGTTGCCTTCACCGGCCAGGTCGCGGATCACGCGCTCGGCATCGGCCGACTCGGGAACGCTTTCCACAAACTTGGTGACCACCTTGTCGCCGAATTCCTTTTCGACCGCCTTGCGGCCGTTGTCGTGCGCAAAAGACCAGCCGCCGTCGCCCACCGGCCCCACATAGGCAAACGCTATTTTCAGCGGCTCGGCCTTGGCTGGAGCCGGCGCCGAAGCCGCGGGGGCGGGCGCAGGTGCGGGTACAGGCTCATCCTTTTTGCCGCAACCTGCCAGGGCCATGGCAGCCACTGCGGATGTCGCAGCCAGTTGGAGCAAGGAACGTTTTTTCAGGTCAGTCATGTCGTCTCCTGTAGCGACGGGTTTGCAAAAAAAGGCCATTATGAGCCCGGAAATGAGTCCAAAAAATCAGGACCCAGGGTAAAACGGTTTGCCAATGGAGCCCGGCATGTTCACGCGTATCCACTGGGGGTTGCGTGAAATCAGTGCCAGCACCACGATGGTAGCCAGGTAAGGCAACATGCTCAGGAACTGGCTGGGAACATTCACCCCCGCGCCCTGCAGGTGGAACTGCAGCATGGTCACACCGCCAAACAGGTAAGCCCCAAGCAAAACCCGGGCCGGGCGCCAGGTGGCAAAGGTGGTCAGTGCCAGCGCGATCCAGCCCCGGCCGGCCACCATGCCTTCAACCCACAGCGGGGTGTAGACCGTGGAAATGTAGGCCCCGGAGAGGCCGCACAGGGCACCGCCCGCAACCACCGCCGCCAGGCGGATGCGCCGCACCGGGTAGCCCAGCGCATGGGCCGACTCGGGCGATTCGCCCACCGCCCTGAGCACCAGGCCGGCGCGTGTACGGTAGAGAAACCAGATCAGGCCAAACGCCAGCGCAATGGTCAGGTAGACCAGGGGGTGCTGGCGAAACAGCGCCGGCCCCAGCACCGGAAGGTCGCTGAGCACGGGAAGCTCCAGCGGTGTGCGCTCGGGCAACTTGGCCTGCACATAGGGGATGCCGGCAAAAGCCGAGAAGCCCACGCCGAAAAGACTGAGCGCCAGCCCGGTGGCGTACTGGTTGGTATTGAGCCAGATCACCAGCACGCCAAAGATGGCCGCCAGCACGGCCCCGGCCGCCATGCCCGCGGCAAAACCCAGCCAGGTATTGCCGGTGTGCACCACGGTGGCAAAACCGGCAATCGCCGCGCACAACAGCATGCCTTCGGCACCCAGGTTGACGATGCCGGCCTTTTCGTTGATCAGCAGCCCCAGCCCGGCAATGGCCAGAACCGTGCCCGCGCTGAGCGTGGCGGCAAACAGCAGTGCATAGGACTCCATCAGTGCGCCTCCCGGGGGGTTGTTTGCGGGATGACGGGGATGGGAGCCCGGCGCGCAGCCCTGACGAATTTGATGCGGTAGGCGATCAGCGTGTCAGCCGCCAGCAGCGTGAACAGCAGCAGGCCCTGAAAGACGCCGGTGAGCGATTTGGGCAGCCCCAGCCGCGACTGGGCCAGCTCGCCGCCGATGTAGAACATGCTCATCAACAGGGCCGAAAACACCATGCCCACCGGATGCAGCCGCCCGACGAAAGCCACGATGATGGCGGCAAAGCCATAACCCACGGGGACATGAGGCGTGAGCTGGCCGATAGGCCCGGCCACCTCCAGCGCACCGGCCAGGCCGGCCGCACCGCCCGAGGCCAGAAGCGCCACCCACAAAGCCTTGCGCGAGGAAAAACCGGCATAGCGCGCCGCCGCCGGCGCCAGGCCGCCGACCTGCAAGGCAAAGCCGGCGCGGGTGCGAAACAAAAATACCCACAAGGCGGCCACGCCCAGCAGCGCCAGCAGCAGCCCGATGCTCACGCGCGAGCCCTGCATCAGCCGGGGAATCTGCGTGACGGCCTCGAAATTTTTCGTCTGCGGAAAGTTATAACCAGCCGGGTCCTTCCAGGGCCCGTAAACGAGGTAGCTGAGCACCAGCACCGCTACGTAAACCAGCATCAGGCTGACCAGAATTTCGTTCGCATTGAAACGGTCACGCAGCAAGGCCGTGAGCGCCGCCCAGGCCATGCCGCCGGCCACCCCGGCCAGCAAAATGGCCGCCACAATCCAGCTGCCGGTGGTTTTGTCGGCCAGCAAGGCCATGCCACCGGCCGCCACGGCGCCCATCACAAACTGCCCTTCGGCGCCAATGTTCCAGACGTTGGAGCGAAAGCACACCGCCAGGCCCAGCGCAATGATCAGCAGCGGCGTGGCCTTGACCATCAGCTCGCCGAGCGCATAAGGCGTTTTGATGGGGTCCCAGAAGAACACCAGCAAACCCTTGACCGGGTCCTTGCCCAGCGCCGTGAACATCAGCACGCCAATCACCACAGTCACCAGCAGGGCCAGCAGTGGCGAGGCATAGCTCCAGAACTTCGAAGTCTGGGGTCTGGCTTCAAGCCGCAGCATGTGGAACTCCTTTTTCCGTTTGGGCACCCTGATCCCAAAGCCCGCTCATCCACTGCCCCACCCGCTCCACCGTCGCGTCGGCGCGCCGCAGCGAGGGCGAGAGGTGCCCTTTGGCCATGACGTAGAGGCGGTCACAGATTTCGAACAGCTCTTCCAGCTCTTCGCTGATCACCAGCACGGCACAGCCGCTGTCGCGCAGTTTCAAAATCTCGCCACGGATTTGCGCTGCAGCCCCGACGTCAACACCCCAGGTCGGCTGCGAGACGATCAACAGGCTGGGCTTGGCCTCAATCTCGCGGCCGACAATGAATTTCTGCAGGTTGCCGCCCGACAGCGACATCGCCGCGGCATTGGCTCCGTTGGCTTTCACGTTGTAGCGCCCGATGATGCCCTCGGCCTGCGCCTGCAAACCGGCCAGGTGAATCCAGCCCCCAGCCTTCACGGCATCGCCCCGCGTCAGCAGCAGGTTGTGCGCCAGCCCCAGCGTGGGCACGGCACCACGCCCCAGCCGCTCCTCGGGCACAAAGTTCAGGCCCAGCTCGCGGCGCTGCATCGGCCCCAGCCTTCCGGCGTCCTGGTTTCTGACCAGGATGGTGCCCGCGGCAGCCCGCGTGTCTTCGCCGGACAGGGCGTACAGCAGTTCTTTTTGCCCGTTGCCCGACACACCGGCAATGCCGACCACCTCGCCAGCACAGACCTGCAGGGCAACCTGCTGCAAATCCACGCCGAATTGCTCCTCACGGGCCAGGCTCAGCCCACGCACGTCGAGCACGGTTGCGCCGACCTGCACCTCGCGGTGCTCCAGGGCCGGCGGCTCGGCGCCAATCATCAGGCGGCTCAGCGAGGCATTGGACTCCAGGCGCGGATCGCAGACCCCCGAGACGCGCCCGCCGCGCAGCACGGTGCAGGCGGTACAGAGCGCGCGGATTTCATGGAGCTTGTGGCTGATGTACAAAATGCTGCAGCCCTGCTCCGCCAGCCGGCGCAGCGTGACGAACAGGCTCTCCACCGCCTGCGGCGTCAGCACCGAGGTGGGCTCGTCGAGGATCAGCAGTTTGGGATGGGTCAGCAATGCCCGCACGATCTCCACGCGCTGGCGCTCGCCCACGCTCAGGGTGTGCACGGGCCGCGTCGGGTCGAGCTCCAGTCCGTAGGCCTGCGTCGTTTGCGTGATGCGCTGCGACACCTCGGCCAGGCGCAGCTTGTCCAGCCCGAGCCAGACGTTTTCGGCCACCGTCAGCGTGTCAAACAGGCTGAAATGCTGAAACACCATGCTGATGCCCAATGCACGCGCCTCGTGCGGGTTGCGCACCAGCACCGGCTGGCCGTCCACCACCACGCTGCCGGAGTCGGGCTTGACCGAGCCGTAGATGATTTTCATCAGGGTGGATTTGCCGGCACCGTTTTCGCCCAGCACGGCATGGATCTCGCCGGGCTGCACCGTCAGCGCAATGTCGCTGTTGGCCAGCACGCCGGGGTAGCGCTTGGTGATGCCCGCAAGCTGCAGCCGGGGTGGCGCGCCCCCGCCCGCCATGCCGCTGCTTTCGGTGGGATTGTCAGTGACAGTAGGTGAAGCAGTCATTGTCTTGGGTTGTCTGATTTGTGGATGTTGCAGGCCTGTCACCATTGATTGATGCGTACTAAATGCTATTCTTTTTGCTATTCTTTTCGGAGCGAAGTAGCCACTGACTTGACGCGCTCGCGCAGCCATTTGGCGGCATTGGAGGCATGCGTGCGTTCGTGCCAGAGCTGGTAGTACATCATGCGGGGAAACTCGATCGGGCACGGCAGTATTTTGACCGGCAGCAGCCCGGCAAACCGCTCGCAGTACTGCCGGCCGGTCGTCATGATTAGCAAGCTCGATGCCACCATGGAGGGCATCAGACCAAAGTGCGGGCAACGCACCGTGATGTTGCGCTGCAGCCCGAGGGTGTCCAGGTGCTCGTCGATCACGCCCTTGGCGCCCGGGTGCGTGGCCATCGGTGCAATGTGCTCGGCCTCCAGCCAGTTCGCGACGTGCGCCGCGCTCCAGCCGCGGCGCACGGCCGGATGGTCTTTGGCCACCAGGCACACCACCTCGTCGCCAAACAGCCGCCCCATGTGCAGGTCATCGGGCGGTGCGGCCCAGTTGCCGATCACGATGTCCACCTGACCCTGCGCCAGGTGGGCGCGGTAGTCGGACTCGGCCGTGAGCGGATGGATTTCAATATGGCAGCGTGGCGCCTGCGTCTTGATTTGCGCCACCAGCTGCGGCAGGAACAGGGGATCGAGGTAGTCGCTCGCGGCCAGGCGGAACGTCGTTTCGGCGGTAGCCGGCTCAAACCCCTTGGCGTTGCTGAACAGCATGCTGGATGCGCGAAGAATGCTGGCCGAGGGCTCGATCATGCGCAGGCCGGCATCGGTGGGCACCATGCCGGCGCCCGAGCGCACAAGAATCGGGTCGCCCGCCAGCTCGCGCAGGCGCTTGAGCGCCGCGCTGACGGCGGGTTGGTACATTCCCAGGCGCATGGCGGCGCGTGATACGCTGCGTTCAGTAAGCACGGTATTCAAGACCCTGATGAGGTGGAGGTCTATCTTGTCGAAAAGCGCCTGATCTTTCATACGCTCTTGCCCATGCGCCTGATATGCGCTTTTGTATGCCGACTGTGGACTGACTGTTTTACCCTGAAACTCATGTCTAGCATGGCCATCCGATCTGACACCCAGAACACTGTCAAGCCCATCCGGTTCATCCGGCGTGGTGAAGTGGTAACGCTTGCCAATGTACCACCCAGCCGCACCCTGCTGGAGGTACTGCGCGAAGACCTCGCGTGCACCGGCACCAAGGAAGGCTGCGGTGAAGGCGACTGCGGCGCCTGCACCGTCGTGCTGGGCGAGGCCGAGGGCAAAACCATCCGCTACCGCGCCATCAACAGCTGCATACGGTTGGCGCATTCAATTGACGGCCTGGCGCTGTGGACAGTGGAAGATATTGCCCCCACGCTTTTCACTTCGCCTTCGGCTTCGTGTAATGCGCTGCCCCCCGAGGGGGCGCTGCGCCTGCGGCCCGGCAAAGCCGGTTCCGCGGCCCCTACTGGCGAAGAAGAAAGGGGTGAACCAACACTACACCCCGCGCAAGAGGCCATGGTCCAGTGCCACGGTTCCCAATGCGGCTTCTGCACCCCCGGCTTTGTCATGAGCCTGTTCGGCATGTACCAGAACCATGTGTGCCAGGGCGAACCCATCACGCGCGCGCTGGCGCAGGAAGAACTCTCGGGCAACCTGTGCCGCTGCACCGGCTACCGACCCATTCTCGACGCCGCGCAAGCCATGGACGCGCTCCCGAAGGTGGCCATTGACGAAACCGCCCTGCTACAAAAACTGAAGCAACTGGCGCCCTCGTCGTTCCGGCCAGGCGCCGATTTCGCTTACGAATCGCCGTCCACCCTGGCAGCGCTGCTGCAGGCGCGGGCCGCGCACCCCAAGGCGCAACTGGTGGCCGGCTGCACCGATGTGGGCCTCTGGGTGACCAAGCAGCATCAGCAGCTCCGCCAGGTACTGGACGTCACCAAGGTGCGGGAACTGCGCCGCATTGAAGACTACCCGCAGCACATCGCCATAGGCGCCGCGGTGACGCTGGCCGATGCCTATGCCGCGCTGGCGAAAGACCGGCCCCAGCTGCACACCTTTGCCGCCCGCTTTGCCGGCCTGCCGGTGCGCAACGCGGGCACGCTGGGCGGCAATGTCGCCAATGGTTCGCCGATTGGCGACTCCATGCCGCTGCTGATTGCGCTGGGCGCCAACGTCGTGCTGATGAGTGAACGGCAAGGCGTGATGGGCCACCGCGAGATGCCGCTGGAGCAACTCTACATCGGCTATCGCCAGACCGTGATGGCCCCGAATGAAGTGCTGGCCTGGATCAAGGTTCCGCGACCGGGGAGCCCTCACCCTAACCCTCTCCCAGGGGGAGAGGGGATTGAAGAAAAAGACGGTATTGCTCCCTCGCCCCTCTGGGGAGAGGGCTGGGGTGAGGGGCCGGAACGGCTACGGGTCTACAAAATCTCCAAGCGCTACGACGACGACATCTCCGCGGTCTGCCTGGCCCTGAACCTGCGCATCGACAAGGGCATCGTGACCAGCGCGTCGATAGGCGCAGGCGGCGTCGCCGCAACGCCCGTGCGCGCCGTCAAGACCGAGGCAGCGCTGCTCGGCCAGGCATGGACCACCGCGACGGTGCAACAAGCCATCACCACCTTGCGCGCCGAGTTCTCGCCGATCTCGGACATGCGCGCTTCTGCCGCCTACCGCAGCACGGTGCTGGGCAACCTGCTGCAGCGCTACTGGCTCGAAAGCCAGGGACTGCAGCAGATCAACCTCGAATCCTTCCGGCTGGAGGAGACAGCATGAACGCCCCTGAAATACTGCCGGTTCATGTGGCCGGACCGGCACAGCCGTCGGCCGCCGGACGCCCCCACTTTCATGAAAGTGCCCGTGCGCAGGTGGCCGGTTCAGCCCTTTATGTCGACGACATTCCCGAAGTCAAGGGCACGCTGTTTGCGGCGCCCATCCTGTCGACTGTGGCCCACGGCAAACTGCTGGGCGTCGATGCCGGCGCCGCGCTGGCCATGCCGGGCGTGCGCGGCGTGGTGCTGGCCGGCGACATCCCGGGCGACCCGCTGCTCCCCACGTTTGGGCAAGACGAGCCCGTGCTGGCGACGACCAGGGTCGAACACATCGGCCAGGTGATCGGTGTGGTCGTGGCCGACACCGTGATGCAGGCCCGCCGCGCGGCGCGCAAGGTTCAACTCACGATAGAAGCGCTGCCGCCGGTGCTCGATGTCCGGGACGCGTTGGCAGCACAAAGCTTTGTCTTGCCGCCCGTGGTCGTCAAGCGCGGCGATGCCGAGGCCGCGCTGGCAACGGCGCCACACACCCTCCGTGGCTCGTTCGAAGTGGGTGGGCAGGAGCATTTTTATCTCGAAGGCCAGGTGGCCTATGCGCTGCCGCAGGAGCAGAACCAGTGGCTGATTTATTCCAGCACGCAGCACCCCGGCGAAGCCCAGCACTGGGTATCGCACGCGCTGGGCATTGACAGCCACGCCGTGCGCGTCGAGTGCCGCCGCATGGGCGGCGGGTTTGGCGGCAAGGAAACCCAAAGCGGCCACATGGCGGTGTGGGCGGCGCTTGCGGCCCACAAACTCGGGCGGCCCGTCAAGCTGCGCATGGACCGCGATGACGACTTCCTGGTCACCGGCAAACGCCATCCGTTTGCCTATGACTACACGGTGGGCTTTGACGACAGCGGCCGCCTGTGCGGCCTCAAGCTCATGATGGCCGTGAACTGCGGCTTCAGCGCCGACCTCAGCGGCCCGGTGGCTGACCGCGCGATTTTTCACGCCGACAACGCCTACTTTCTCGAAGACGTGGCGATCACGTCCTACCGCTGCAAGACCAATATGCAGAGCAACACGGCTTTTCGCGGTTTTGGCGGGCCGCAAGGCATGATCGCGATCGAAACCATCCTGGGCGATATTGCCCGGACGCTGGGGCTGGATCCGCTCGATGTGCGCAAGCGCAACCTGTACAGCGACGAGGTCGTCGCGCCGAAGACCGACACCACGCCCGAAACGCGTCGGGACACAACCCACTACGGCATGCGGGTCGAAGACAACATCCTGCACCCCCTGCTGTCCAGGCTGGAGCAGACCGCGCACTACCGCCAGCGGCGTGAAGCCATGGCTGCATGGAATGCGCAGAGCCCCGTGATCAAACGCGGCATCGCCATCACGCCCGTCAAGTTCGGCATCTCGTTCACCGCCACCCTGTTCAACCAGGCCGGCGCGCTGGTGCATGTCTACACCGACGGCAGCGTGCAGGTGAACCACGGCGGCACCGAGATGGGCCAGGGCCTGAACACCAAGGTGGCGCAAATCGTGGCCGACGAACTCGGCGTGGCGTTTGAGCAGGTGCTGGCCACGGCGAGCGACACGAGCAAAATCCCCAACGCCTCGGCCACCGCCGCATCCGCCGGCACCGACCTCAATGCCAGGGCGGCGCAGTATGCCGCCCGCCAGGTGCGAGACAACCTGGCGCAGTGGGTGGCCGGGCTGGACCGCTGCGATGTGGCGGCGGTGCGTTTTGCGGGCGGCGAAGTCACGACGCCGGCCCGCACGCGTGCGTTCACCGAGGTTGCCAAGCTCGCGCATGCCAACCGCATCCAGCTCTGGAGCGACGGCTTTTATCGCACGCCCAAAATTCATTACGACAAAACCACGCTGACCGGCCGGCCGTTTTACTACTTCGCCTATGGCGCAGCGTGCACCGAAGTCGCCATCGACACCCTGACCGGTGAAAGCCGCGTGCTAAAAGTCGACATCCTGCACGACGTGGGCACCAGCATCAACCCGGCGATCGACATCGGGCAGATCGAGGGCGGTTTTGTGCAGGGCATGGGCTGGCTCACCACCGAGCAGCTGGTGTGGAATGACAAGGGCGCGCTGTCGACCCACGCCCCCAGCACCTACAAGATCCCGGCCACCGGCGACGTTCCCGAACACTTCAACATCGCACTGTGGCCCGAACCCAACCGCGAAGACAACGTGTTTGGCAGCAAGGCCGTGGGCGAGCCACCGCTGATGCTGGCGATCAGTGTGTATGAGGCCTTGCGCGATGCGATCGCTTCAGTCCGGCCGGACCGGACCGTCGTGCTGCAGGCGCCGGCCACGCCCGAGCATGTGCTGGCGGCGCTTGGCCGCCCTGCTGATATCCCTGCTCACATCTTCATGTCGAGGAAACCCCGCAAGGTTTGAGACGTGTTGCCGACATGCCAGGCCAGGAAGAACTCGGTTTTCGCCCGGGTCCCGTGCAGGGCCCGGTATAAAACATTCTGCATCTGCAGCCTTTGCATCGATTCGGGAACGATCGCAATCCCAACGCCCGCCGCCACCAGCCCCACCACGGTCGACATCGGGTAGGCCTCTTGCACGATACGCGGTGAAAAGCCCGCGGCCTCGCACATCTTGCGCAGCTGTTCGTGGATCGCGGGCGCCTCGCTGCGGCTGAAGAATACGAAGTCCTCCTCCGCCAGCGACTGCAGCATGACCCTGTCCTGCCCCGCCAGCCGGTGATGCGCCGGCAGCGCGGCCATGAAGCCTTCCTTGAACAGGCTGCGCGTGGCCAGCCAGGGCTCGGTGACGGACTGGCGAATGATGCCGACGTCGATCTCGCTGTTTTTGAGCATGACGGTTTGCCGGGCCACCGTGAGCTGCTGCACGGACACCGCCACGTGGGGATAGAGCCGCCGGTATTGGCTTAACAGGGCAGGCACCGAGGTGTAAATGGTGGAGCCCACAAACCCGATGCGCAGCGAGCCGGTTTCTCCGCGGCTGGCGCGGCCGACGACCTCGGGAATGCCTGCCGACAGCGCCAGCAGGCGGCGCGCTTCCTCCAGCAGCGCCTGGCCCGCCTGCGTCAGGGCCACCTCATGCGAGGAACGGATCAGCAAAACCGCCCCCAGTTCCTGTTCGAGCCTGGCGATCTGGCGGCTCAGGGGCGGCTGTGAAATGTGTACGCGCGAGGCGGCGCGGCTAAAGCTCAGCTCTTCGGCCACGGCCACAAAGTAAGACAGTTGGCGCAAATCCATGAATACCTTTCTGGTATAGCCAATGACTTTATTATGCATTGGACAGCAATAAAGGCGGGGCATAGCATCCACTCCATGACGACTGCTTCTGGAGACAAAATGACCCCTCACCTTCCCCCCGGTTCCGGCCGGCGCCGCCTGCTCTCGCACAGCCTGAAGCTCGCCGCCCTGGCGCTGGCCTTGTCGGCCGCCTGGGCTCCGCCCGCAACCGCCCAGGCGGCTTACCCGTCCAAGCCCATCAAGCTGATAGCGCCTTTTGCCGCGGGCGGCGCGGCCGACACGGTGGCGCGCATCCTGGCGCCCAAGCTGTCCGAATCCCTGGGCCAGCCCATCATCATTGAAAACCGCGCCGGCGCGAGCGGTGCCATCGGTTCCGCCTATGTCGCGGCGGCAGCGCCGGACGGCTACACCCTGCTGATCAACCTGGGCCCGCCGCACCAGACCGTGCAGTTCTTTACCAAGGGGATCAAATACGACCCCGTCAAGGACTTCACCGCCATTTCGCACGTGGCCACCGCGCCGCAGTCGCTGGTGGTGCCCGCGTCCTCGCCGATCAAGTCGGTGGCCGATTTCGTCGCGGCGGCCAAGGGTTCGGCCAAGGGCTTGTCGTATGCGACCTCCGGTTCCGGGACCTCGCAGCACCTGGCCGGCCTGCTGCTGGCGAGTTCGCAAAAACTCGCGCTGACGCATGTCGGCTACCGGGGCGGCGCGCCGGCTCTGACCGACGTCGTCGGCGCGCAGATAGACGCCGGCCTGCTGGTGCTGTCCAACACCCTGCCTTACATCCAGGCGGGAAAACTCCGCGCGCTGGGCGTGGTGGAAAGCCACCGCTCCAAATCGGCCCCCAACATCCCGACGCTGGCCGAAGGCGGCCTCACGGGCTTTTCGGTGCCCGACACCTGGGTGGGCGTCATGGGGCCAGCCGGCCTTCCCGCACCCATCGTGCAGCGGCTCAATGCCGACATCCTCAAGATCCTCCGCAATCCGGACGTCAAGGCGCAACTGCAGCAAAACAGCTATGACGCCGTCGAAGCCTCGCCCGAAGAGTTCGCCAGGCTGCTGGCCGACAGCACTCAGGTCTACAAGTCCATCGTCCAGAAAGCCGGCATCACGCCCGAATGAATTGAACCAGAAAACCAACGACAAAATGACAACCCAACCAGCCACCACCCCCGCAGGCCGCAGGGCCAGCGCCGCCTTTCCCCGCGTGACCGTCGTGCTGACCTTCCTGATGGAGAACTGGTCCGTCGGCAAGGCGCCGCCCTATTCGCCCATGACCAGCCCGCCCAAAGCCGGCGAGATTGACCGGGCCGGTATTCTCTGGGCCAACTATGGCGGGCGCTCCGGCATCGCCAGGCTCATGCGAATTGCCGAACGCCACGGCGTGTCGGGAACGGTCTGCGTGAACGCGCGCTCGGCCGAGCTGTTTCCCGAGACGGTCAGGCACATCGTGAAGTCGGGCTTTGAACTGAGCGGCCACAACTACGCGCAGGACGAGGTGCTGTCCGGCCTGAACGAGGCCGACGAGCGCGCACTGATCCAGAAAAGCCTGCGCATCCTGCAGGAAGTGTCGGGCGTGCGCCCCACCGGCTGGCTGAGCTCCACCATCGCGACCACCGACCGCACGGCCGACCTGCTGAGCCAGGAGGGCCTGCTCTGGCACGGCGACTACAACGACATCGACCAGCCGCACCAGGTGGCGACGCAGTCCGGCCGCATCGTGGCGATTCCGCACAGCGACTATGCCGACAACCGCGTGCTGCGCGGCGCGCCGGACGACTGGTACCACTGCTACAAGGACATGTTCGACTACCTCTACCGCCAGGAGTCGGGCGCGTTGATCAACATCACCATGCACGGCAACTTCGGCGGCCGGCCCCTGATGTCGGCACAGCTGGACAAGCTGCTGACCTACATGCTGGCCCATGACGAGGTCTGGATGCCGCGGCATGACGAGCTGGCCCACTGGGTCAACGAGCACGGCATAGCCGAAACGCCCTTCATCCAGCGCTTTGCGGCCTGAGCCGACACCACCCACCGTAACACCCCCGACAGGAAAGCCGAGACATGATCACCGAGATTGAATGCCGACAGGCCGCGGATGCACTGCTGGAAGCCGGCCGCACCCGCCAACCAATACGCCAGGTCAGCCAGACCTGGCCCGCGATGGACATCGAAGATGCCTATGCCATCCAGAAACTCTGGGCAGACGGCAGGATGGCGCAGGGCGCGCGCATCGTCGGCCACAAGATCGGCCTGACCTCACGCGCGATGCAGAGGGCGTCAAAAATGACGGAGCCGGACTACGGCATGCTCATGGACGACATGCTGTACACCGACGGCGCCCGCATACCGGCCAGCGGCTTTCATTCGCCGCGCCTGGAAGTGGAGCTGGCCTTCGTGCTGGGCCGGCCGCTGAGCGGCAAGAACATTTCCATTTATGACGTGCTGGACGCCACGGCCTATGTGACGCCCGCGCTGGAAATCATCGACTACCGCACCGACGTGCCGCGCGCGATTTGCGACACCATCGCCGACAACGCGGCAGCGGCAGCCATGGTGACGGGCGGGCGTGTCGTCAAGCCCATGGACGTCGACCTGCGTTGGGTCAGCGCGACGCTATCCAAAAACGGCGTCATTGAAGAGTCCGGTGTTTCCGCCGCCGTCATGGGGCACCCCGCCATGGGCATCGTCTGGCTGGCCAACAAGCTGGCCCTTCACGGCATCACGATGCAGGCAGGCCACATCCTGCTGGCGGGCTCGTTCACACGGCCCACGCCGGTCGCCGCGGGCGACACCATCCATGCCGACTTCGGCCCATTGGGCTCCATCGGCGTGTCTTTCAGCTAAGCGCCGCTCTAAACTGGCCTCGGGGCGTGCGGATTCATTTCACCGCCCGGCCATAACGCGAGCAATAACGCACGCACTCACCAAGCAACAAGGCGGAACCATGGAATTGCCGGTCAACGAATTCAAGAACGCGCTGCGAAGCGGCCATCAGCAGATAGGCCTGTGGTGCACGCTCTCCAGCCCCTACGGCGTCGAGCTGCTGGCCGGTTCCGGCTTTGAATGGCTGCTGCTGGACACCGAGCATTCCCCCAGTGACGTCACCAACGTGCTGGCCCAGCTCCAGGCCGTCGCGCCCTACCCGGTTTCCGCCGTGGTGCGGCCCGCCTGGAACGACCCGGTGCTGATCAAGCGCTACCTCGACATAGGCGCGCAAACCCTGTTGATCCCCTATGTGCAGAACGCCGAGGAAGCCAGGCGGGCCGTGCAGAGCATCACCTACCCCAGCGGTGGCATGCGCGGCGTCTCCGCGCTGACGCGGGCCTCGCGCTTCGGCCGTGTTCCGAACTACGCCAAAACCTGCCGCGACGAGCTGTGCCTGCTGGTGCAGATTGAAACCCTGGAAGCGCTCGACAACATCGAAGCAATTGCGGCCGTCGACGGCGTGGACGGCATCTTTATCGGCCCGGGCGACCTGGCCGCCAGCATGGGCTACCTCGGCGAGCCGGGCAACGCCGCCGTCGTCGCGAAGATCGAAGAGGCCATACGCCGCATCATGGCCTGCGGCAAGCCCGCCGGCATCCTGACGGGCGACGAGGCCTTTGCCCAGCGCTGCATCTCGCTGGGGACCACTTTTACCGCGGTGGGCGTGGACGTGGGGTTGCTGGCCCGCTCCACCTCGCAGCTGCGGCAGCGTTTCGGCAACACCAGGGCCTGAGTCAAGGCCTGAAATCAGGCCTCGCGGTACATCCCCGAGTCGCCCCGCACACCCAGCTTCTTCCGGAAGGCCTGCAGGTCAAAGCCCTCGCGGGCGAGCTGCCTTTGCATCACGGCCTGGGCGGCGGCGACAGCGTCGGCGCTGGCCCATTCCACCACGGTCACCACGTCGAACTCGCTGCTGTCGCCCGTCTGGGTCAACACATGCTTGCGCAGGCAGCCCGGCAAGCCGCCCAGCATGCGCTGCACATGATGGATTCGCTCGACAAAGGCGGACAGCGACTGCGAGGGCACCACGAATTTATCGACGCGGAACACGGAGGTGGACGTGGAAGCGCGGGGGGATGATTCAACTGGCATGGGACAACTCCTTTGAAGTTTGCAGGCCGAACTGGCTTGCGAAAACAGGAGCGTAAAACCTCAAGTAAAGTTGAGGTCAAGCGCAATTTGCAAAGGGCTTCTCATGAACTCGACACCGGAACAGACCGGCATCTTCCCCACGCTCTCGGTTGGCGACATGGCGCGCCGCAGCGGCGTGGCGGTGTCCACGCTGCACTTCTATGAAACGAAAGGGTTGATCAGTAGCAGCCGCACCGAAGGCAACCAGCGCCGCTATGCGCGCGAGATGCTGCGGCGCGTGGCCTTTGTGCGTGTGGCGCAGCGGGTCGGCATCGCGCTGGCCGACATCGAGACGGCCCTGGCCACCTTGCCCGCCAAGGCCGCGCCCAGCCGCGCGGACTGGGCGCGCCTGTCGGCCGCCTGGCGCGCCGACCTCGACGAACGCATGGCGCAGCTCAAGAGACTGCGTGACACGCTGGACGACTGCATAGGCTGCGGCTGCCTGTCCATCGACAAGTGCCGGCTGCGCAACCCTTTGGACAAGCTTGGCGAACAGGGCGCGGGGCCGCAGCGTTTGTGGGTCATGCGCCGGGATGGCTCCTAGGATCTGACTTCACCCGAAATTTGCTTTCCCCCTCTCCCTCTGGGAGAGGGCGGGGGTGAGGGCCGCAGCCTTTGCATGCGCCGCGGCATTTTTCCCGCCGCTGGGCCCTCACCCTGACCCTCTCCCAGAGGGAGAGGGGATAAAGGATCACCCGTCCTAAAAAAGCGGCCGGAACAAATCCAGCAGCATCATCAGCACCGCAAAGCCCATCACCACCACGCCGCCCCAGCCGAACCAGGTGGTCTTGAAACCCGAGGTGAATTTGCCCATCACCGATTTCCGGCCGGCCAGCAACATCAGGCCGGCCATGATGGGCGCGGCCACCACGCCGTTGATGATCGCGCTCCAGTAGAGCGCCTTCATCGGGTCTATGCTGGTGAAGTCCATGCCGGTGCCCACGATGGTGGCGATGACGATGATGGCGTAAAAGCGCTTGGCCTCGTACCAGCGGCGCTCCAGGCCCTCGGGCCAGCCGAAGGCTTCGGCTACCGCGTAGGCGGCCGACGAGGCCAGCACCGGCACGGCCAGCAGGCCGGTGGCGATGATGCCGCCGGCAAACAGCGCAAAAGCAAAGTCACCGGCCAGCGGGCGCAGGGCCTGCGCCGCCTGCGCGGCCGAGGTCACGTCGTGGATGCCCGCTGCATACAGCACCGCCCCGGCCAGCACCATGATGAAAAATGCGATGGCGTTGGAGAAGAACATGCCGATGTAGGTGTCGCGCTTGACGCGGCGCAGGTCGCGGCGCACTTCTTTTTCCGGCCCGTGCCCCGTGCCCTTGAGGCGCAGCTCTTCCACCTCCTGCGAAGCCTGCCAGAAAAACAGGTAGGGCGAAATCGTGGTGCCCAGCAGCGCGACGATCATCATCCAGTAGCCCGAGGTCCATTGCAGCTTCGGAACGACCAGGTCATGCAGCACCTGGGCCCACTGCACCTGCACCAGGAGCACGGCGATCACGTAGGCAAACAGGAACAGCGTCAGCCACTTGAGGATGGGCGCCAGCTTGCGGTAAGGCACGAAGACCTGCAGCAGCACCGTGATGACGCCGAAGGCCACCGCATGGAAATGCTCGCCGCCGCCCACCGCCAACTGCAGCGCCTCGCCCATGGCGGCGATGTCGGCAGCGATGTTGATGGTGTTGGCGATCACCAGCAAAAACACCATGCTCATCAGGAAGGCGCGCGGCGTGTGCTCGCGCAGGTTGGCCGCCACGCCCTTGCCGGTGACACGCCCTATGCGCGCGCTGACCAGCTGGATGGCGATCATGAAGGGCAGCGACAAAAACACCGTCCAGAGCAGCCCGGTGCCGAACTGCGCCCCCGCCTGCGTGTAGGTGGCGATGCCGGAAGGGTCATCATCGGCGGCGCCGGTGACCACGCCTGGGCCGACATGGCGCAGGAAGGAGGGGATGCGGTTCAACATGGGCGCGAGACTAGCAAGGCGCGATTAGGCCAGGCTTAAGCCGGCTGACGGGCGGCTTGCAGGCCGATGGACCAAGGTGGATACGACTGTAGACCTTGAGAAACCGACGTCAGACGCTGGAAAATCAATAGCAGCCCAAATCCTTCACATCGGCTCGCCACGGATCGCGGCCGGCTGCTACTCGCTCATCACCACCAGCACCTGCGCATCGGTGCGGCCCAGCGAGAGATAGATGTGGCCAACGCCGCTGTCGAAATAGGCCGATTCATGACGGCCGACTTCGACGATTTCGCCGGTCTCGAACTCGATGCGCACCCGGCCGGACAGCACCGTCACGAACTCCTGCCCCGGATGGCGAATGAAATCAGGGAACTGATCCCGCTCGCGCGCCACGATGCGGCCGTGCAACGGCGTCATGCGTTTGCCGGGGAAGCTGGTTGCGAGCATGCGGTAGTCGTAATTGCCCGAACTGTAGGCCGGCGCCCCGCCGGCTTCGGACCACACCACCACGGGCGCCGCCGTGCCGGCCGGCGGCGTGGCCCGCGCATCCAGCAGTTGCCCCACGTCCAGCGACAGCGCCCGCGCCACGGCCGCAAGCTTTTCATAGCTGACCGAAATCTGGCCCAGTTCCATTTTGGACAGCGTGGACAGCGCCACGCCTGAGTGGCCCGACAGGTCCTTGAGCGTCAGCCGCCGTGCCTTGCGGTGTTCGCGCAGCCTAAGGCCAAGCTGCACCCGGTCGGCCTCCGGGGCGGCGGCAGGGGTGCGGGCAGAGCTTACAGAGCGTGCGGGCATGGTGTTTTCCCTTGTTCAGACTGAAAATAGGTAAATGGCACTGGACAGGCACGATTCTCGCATGTGAGAATTCTCAAATGAGAGAATTTGACATTGTTATCTTTGGTGCCGGCATCGCCGGTGCATCCGTGGCCTGGCGCCTGGCCGGGCAGCGCAGCGTGCTGCTCCTCGAACGCGAGGCCCAGCCCGGCTACCACTCCACCGGCCGCTCGGCCGCCATGTTCATGGAAAGCTATGGCCCGCCGGCCGTGCGGGCGCTGACCCGCGCCAGCCGGGCCTTCTACGAGCACCCGCCCGAAGGCTTTGCCACCGCGCCGCTCATGCAGCCACGGGGCGCGCTGTACCTCGCCACGCCCGGGCAGGAAGCGCTGATGGCGAAAACCCGCGCCGAACTGGCCGCGACCTGCCCCGGCCTGGAAGTGCTGGATGCGCGTACCACCCTGGAGCGCGTGCCCTGCTTGCGGCCCGAAATGGTGCACGGCGCCCTGTACGACCCGGGTGCCCAGGACATCGACGTGCATGCGCTGCACCAGGGCTTTTTGCGGGGTTTTCGGCAACAGGGCGGTGAGCTGCGCACCAGCGCCACGCTGACCCAGGCCAGCCATGACGGACAGGGCTGGGCGCTGCAGTTTTCCGACGGCCAGACGCTGCGGGCACGCACGGTGGTCAACGCCGCCGGCGCCTGGGCCGACGAGTTGGCGGGCCTGTTTGGCGCCGCCCCCATCGGGCTGGTGCCGCACCGGCGCAGCGCCTTCACCTTCAAGGCGCCCGAGGGCGTAGACGTGTCCGGCTGGCCGGCCGTGGTGGGCATGGACGAAAGCTATTACTTCAAGCCCGACGCCGGCCAGTTGCTGGGCTCGCCCGCCAATGCCGACCCGACGGTTGCGCACGACGTGGTGCCCGAAGAGCTGGACATTGCCACGGGCATTTACCAGATCGAAAGCGTCTCGACCCTGACCATTCGCCGCCCCGGCAGCACCTGGGCCGGGCTGCGCTCGTTTGTGCCCGATGGCGAGATGGTGATAGGCTGGGATGGCGCCTGCCCCGGCTTTTTCTGGCTGGCGGCCCAGGGCGGCTACGGTATCCAGAGCGCGGCCGGCGCCAGTGCGCTGGCCGACGCCTTGCTGCGCAATACCCCGCTGCCGGCAGAGCTGGCCCGGCACGGCGTCGAAGCGGCCGCACTGTCACCGGCCCGCCTGCGTTGACAACGCCACCTTGATTGATACCGGGACATCACGACCATGAACAAGCCCTCCACGTCTTCCTCAACCGGAACCGCGCTTGATTCGGCCCTGGCCGAAACCACCGCCCGCTACCGCGCCCGCAACCCCGGCAGCGAACGGCTGCTGCTTGAGGCGGCCGACGTGCTGCCCGCGGGCAATACCCGCAGCGTGCTGTTTTACACGCCGTTCCCGCTCTACATGGCGAGGGGCGAAGGCTGCCACCTGTGGGACGCCGACGGCCACCGCTACCTGAACGCGCTGGGTGAATTCACCGCGGGCATCTACGGCCACTCAAATCCGGTGATCCGGCAAGCCATCGTGGCCGCGCTGCAGGACGGCCTGAGCCTGTCGTCGCACACCGCGCGCGAGGCCGCGCTGGCGCATGAAATCCAGCGCCGCTTTCCCGGCATGGCGCTGCTGCGCTTCACCAACTCGGGCACCGAAGCCAACCTGATGGCGCTGGCGGCTGCCACCGCGCACACCGGCCGGCGCAAGGTGCTGGTGTTCAACGGCGCCTACCATGGCGGCGTGCTGTCGTTTGGCGGTGGTGGTTCGCCCGTGAACGTGCCGCACGACTTTGTGGTCGCGCCCTACAACGACCTGGACGCCGTGCATGCGCTGGTCCAGACGCATGGCCCGCAACTGGCGGCCATCCTGGTCGAGCCCATGCTGGGCGCGGGTGGCTGCATTCCCGCAGAACCCGCCTTTTTGCACGGCCTGCGCGCGCTGGCCGACGACTGCGGCGCCCTGCTGATCCTCGACGAAGTCATGACCTCGCGCCTGTCCGGCGGTGGGCGGCAGGCCTTGCTGGGTTTGAAGCCAGACCTGACCACGCTGGGCAAATATTTCGGCGGCGGGCTGTCCTTTGGCGCGTTCGGTGGCCGGGCAGACGTGATGTCGCGCTTTGACCCGCGCCGCGCCGACGCACTGGCCCATGCTGGCACCTTCAACAACAACACGCTGACCATGGCCGCCGGCCTGGCTGGGCTCACGCAGGTGCTGACACCGGCCGCGCTCGATGCGCTGAACCAGCGCGGCGAGCGCCTGCGCGAGCGGCTCAATGGTGTGTTCAAACGCCACGCGGTGGGCCTGCAGTTCACCGGTCTGGGTTCGTTGATGCAACTGCACGCCACTGCCAAACCGCTGCGCAGCGCGGCCGACCTGGCCGGCGCCGACGACCGCGTCAAGGCGCTGCTTTTTTTCGATCTGCTGGAGCGCGGCGTTTTTCTGGCGCGGCGCGGTCTGGTGGCGCTGTCGCTGCCCTTCGGCGATGCCGAAGCCGATGAATTCGTGGCCGCACTGGACGCCGTGGTCACGGCTCGCCATGCGCTGTTGCCCGTTGCGGGTTGACTCGTTTTCTTGAACCGTTTTCTTTTCACGAGAGGTCATCATGTCAAGCACGTCAAATACTTCAGGCACTTATTTCAACCCACTGCGCCGCGCACTGATCGCCAGCAGCTTCCTCCTTGCCGGGCTCGCCTGCGCGGCGGGCTACCCCGAGCGGCCCCTCACGCTGGTCGCGCCCTACCCTGCCGGCGGCGCGGCTGACGTACTGGCCCGCCTCCTGGCCCGCAAGCTCGAAGAGCAGCTGGGCCAGCCGGTGGTCGTGGAAAACAAGCCCGGTGCCGGCACCGCCATTGGCGCCGCCGCCGTGGCCAATGCCAAACCCGACGGCTACACGCTGCTCGTCAGCTCCAACTCCACCTTCACGCTCAACCCGGCCTTGCAGGCCAAACTCTCGTATGACCCAGTCAAGGGCTTCGAGCCCATCGGCATGGTCGGCTCGGTGGCACTGGCGGTGCTGGCCCATCCGTCCGTCACGGCGAGCACCGTGCCGCAGTTGGTGGCCGCCGCCAAAGCCAACCCGGACAAGTTCCTCTATGGCAGTTTCGGCAACGGCACCAGCTCCAACTTTGCGGGGGCCATGTTCAACAACGCCACCGGCCTCAAAATGACCCATGTGCCTTACAAGGGCAGCGCGCCGCTGATGACCGACCTGATCGGCGGGCAGATTCCGCTGTCATTCGACACCGTGGTGGCCGCGGCGCCGCAGCTCAAGACCGGCAAGATCAAGGTGCTGGCGGTCACAACGGCGAAACGCTCGGCTCTGCTGCCCGACGTGCCCACCGTGGCCGAGTCGGGCTACCCCGGTTTCGACATGACTGCCTGGCTGGCGCTGGTAGCGCCGCACGGCCTGCCGGCCGACGTCAAGGCCCGGCTTGAGAAGGCCCTGGTCACCATGATGGCCAGCACCGACACCCAGGACAAGATGAAGGCCGCCGGCTTCGAGCCCGGCTACCGTGCCATTGCCGACTGGCCCGGCATGATCACCGCCGACATTGCCCGCATGAAAACAATCGCCGAACGCTCGCAAATCAAGGTGGACTGATATGACAGCCCCCACGCTTGTCGAAACAGCATCCTCCACGCTCGTCGAAAAATCCGCGGTTGAACTGCGCCGCCTGATCGGCAGCCGCCAGCTCTCGCCGGTGGAGTTGCTCGACGCCTGCATCGCGCGCATCGAAGCCCTCAACCCGGCCGTCAACGCAATCTGTGCGACCGACTTCACACGGGCGCGAGAAGCTGCGCGCCAGGCCGAGGCGCAGGTGATGCGCGGCGAGCCGCTGGGCCTGCTGCACGGCCTGCCCCTGGGCGTGAAAGACCTGCAGGACACGGCGGGCCTGCTCACGACCTATGGCAATGTGCGGCTGCGCGGCAATGTGCCCAGCGCCGACAACGCGCTGGTGGCCCGGCTGCGCGCCGCCGGCGCCATCGTCACCGCCAAGACCAACGTGCCCGACATGGGCGCGGGCGCCAACACGCGCAACCCGGTCTGGGGCGCCACGGGCAACCCGTTCAACCCCGCACTCAACGCCGGCGGTTCCTCGGGCGGCTCGGCCGCGGCGCTGGCCGCCGACCTGCTGCCGCTGTGCACTGGTTCGGACACCGGTGGCTCGCTGCGCATTCCGGCGGCGCTGTGCGGCGTGGTGGGCCTGCGCCCCTCGCCCGGGCTGGTGGCCAACGATGCACGGCCCCTGGGCTGGTCGGTCATTTCGGTGCTGGGGCCCATGGGGCGCACCGTAGCCGACACCGCGCTGATGTTTGCCGCCAGTGTGGGGCCCGACGCGCGGGATCCGCTGTCGTACCCGGTCGATGCCTCGGCATTTTGGCCGCTCCAGCAGCTTGATCTTTCAACACTGCGCGTGGGCACAACGGAAGACTTCGGCCTGTGCATCGTCGACCCCGAAATACGCCGGGTGTTCCGCCAGCGCGTCGAAGCAATCCGGCCGCTGGTGGCCAGCTGCGAGCCCGTGGACCTGCAGCTGGGTGATGCCGACCGCGCCTTTGACATCCTGCGCGCCGAAAGCTTTGTCGCCGCCTTTGCCGAGACCTGGCAAAAAGAGCCCGAAACGCTGGGCCCGAACGTGCGCGCCAACATGGACATCGCGGCGGCCATCACCCTGGCCGACCGGGCCTGGGCGCACCTCGAGCAGACCCGCATTGCGCGCCGCTTTGCCAAGGCCTTCGAGCAATACGACCTGATCCTCGCACCGACCACGCCGGTCACGCCCTTCCCGTGGACGGAGCTGTACGCCGGCAACATCGATGGCCAGGCCATGCGCAACTACTACCACTGGCTGGGTCTGACTTATGTGGTCACGCTGGCCACCAACCCGGCCCTGTCGCTGCCCTGCGGCACTGACGAACACGGCATGCCGTTTGGCCTGCAGGTCATCGGGCGCCTGCGCGGCGACGCGCAGCTGATGGCGGCGGCCCAGGCGCTGGAGCAGGCGTTCGAAGCCACACCCGCGCTGCGCCGTCCGAAGCCGGCGATCGATGCGATGCGCACGGCGCGGCCCGAACTCAGGTCCATCGTCACGCACCCGCCGGAGACAGGCAGTTTGAGAGACTCCGGCGACGGCATGACAGCTGTTTAGCCGGACAGTTCCTGCTCACCGGTAAACAGGTCCGTATCCGCGCCGTATCCGCGGCAAAACGGCCTCAAGGCAAAACGGGGGTCGGCAGAGGCAACTCAAGGCCCCGGCGCCTCATTTCCTCGCGTACCAGATCGGGGCGGTCGCTCACGATGCCATCAACCCCCATGTCCATCATTCTTGCCATGAGGCCGGGGTCGTTGACTGTCCAGGCCAGTACCTTCAGGCCCAGATCGTGCGCCTCTTTCACTTTTGCCGCGGTCAGGTCGCCGTGGTACGCCGACCAGGTGTGGCCACCGGCCGCCTTGATCATGCGTGGGACGGAGCCGTGGTCCTTGTACCGCAGACCGGCAGTCCACGGCGAAGCACCCGCCTTGTCGGCTTCGATGTTGTCCATAAAGCGCTGCTGGGCTGTCAGGTACACCGTGGGGATGTCGGGCGCTTCACGTTGCACAACCTGGAGGGAGCGCCATTGGAAGGACAAAACCGAGCTGCGTGGCGCGACCCCGGCCTCGCGAATTGAACCGAGGACGGCACGGGTGAAGGCCTCGACCTCCATCGTGTCCTGGGGTGCCAGAGGTGACACTTTGGTTTCGATGGCGAAGCGAACCCTGTCATTTCCGGATTTCTTCACCAAGGCGAAAAGATCGGACAAACGGGGTATTCGCACGCCGTCCATCCCACGCTGATCCGGGTAAAGCCGCGCGTACTGTGTGCCTGGTTTGATACGGCCTACGTCATATCGGCTGAGCTCGTCAAACGTCAAACTGCTGATAACAGGACCGCGAGTTTGCAGAAACTTCCCGTCGGGTCCTCTGGTGATGTCGGGATTAAGCGCCGAGTCGTGAGAGATGACCAGGACACCGTCTTTGGTAATCGCTATGTCCAACTCCAGGGTGGTTACCCCATAGCTGAGTGCTTGCGCGAATCCCTCAAGCGTGTTCTCTGGCGCAATCGCCCGGGCGCCACGATGGCCTTGCAGGTCGAAGGCGTAAGCGCCTGCACTTATCAGCAGGAACACAAAGGCGGCGAGAGCCGGTCGCAGTGCTGCCATTGAAGTCTCCTTCAACTGTGAGTTTAGGCTTGCGAACACTGTCGATTGATAGAGGATTACCAGAAGTCCTCGGTACCATCGGCGATCTCATTGGCGAAGATCGCTCCCGGAGGGTGACTGATGTTTCGGCGCTGCCCGGCATGCCTTGTTGCGTCATTCGCTCGAAAAGTGCGAACATGCTGTTGTTATCAGCATTGAATCGAAATCAGATGGGCGCGTTGTTGGTGACTCTGCAATTTGGCCTGCTTCTTGTGCTGGCAGCGGCAGCGGCACGAAATATCTTGCTTGGCGATATTCCCGCGGGAGCGTTGATGATGATGGGGATATCCATCGCACTCATCACCTGGGCGCTTATGCACAACAGGCCGGGAAACTTCAACATCCACCCTGCGCCCAAGGTTCGGGGCGTTTTGGTTACAACCGGTCCGTATCGGTGGATTCGCCATCCCATGTACACGTCGCTCCTTCTGGGCGCGGCAGCGCTGGCGTGGACGTCCAGCACCTTCCTGGGGTGGGGTGCATGGTCCATGCTGGCCATTGTCCTGTTCATGAAATCAAGCCTGGAGGAACACGGCATGCGCAAGCAGCACCCTGGGTATGCTGCCTACGCCCTTCGAAGCAAACGTTTTTTACCCTGGCTGTTTTAAAGGCCGCAGGCAAGCGCCTGGGATGCCATGACCGCATGCGGATTCACGCACGGCCCGGGCAGCCTTCTGACGCCTGGCCTCAGCGGGACACGCCAAACTCCCGGGCGAGCTGGCGGTATTCCGCGATCTGCTTGTCGATGAGCGCGTCAAGAGCCGCGCCAGTCAGCCCGCCGGGTTGAAACCCGGCGCGTTCCAGTTCACGGGGAAAGGACGGATGCGCCATCGCGCGAGCCAGTGCCTCGACCCATTCGCGCTGCTCCCGCTCACTGACCGCCGGCCCCACATAAACCCCGCGCACGATGGGCCAGCGAATGTCAAAGCCCTGCTCTTTGGCGGTGGGAACCTGGGCCCAGCGCCCCGGCAGACGCTCCGCCGCCAGCACGGCCAGCACCCGGACCGGCGCGCCCTGATCGATCTGCCGGGCCACCTCGGCGGCATCCCCGGCAAGGACCTGGACATGGTCGCCGCGCAGCGCGGTCAGCGCTTCCCCGCCGCCTTCAAAGGCCACGAAACGCATCACCTTGTGGCTCACGCCGGCAGCCCGGGCCAGCAGCGCCGCCTTCATCCAGTCCTGGCTGCCAATGGATCCGCCGCCACCAAAGACGATGCGGTTCGGTGACTCACGCAGCGCACTCATCAATTGCCCTAGCGTTTGGAACGGCGCATCACGGCGCACGGCAATCACGCCGTAGTCCAGCCCCAGGCTGGCGATCCAGCGCACGTCGCGCACCGTGTAGGGGCCAAAGCGGCCCTGCGCCAGATTCAGCAGCGAGCCCGAGGAAAACGCGACGATGGCCTGGCCATCGGCCGGCCTTTGCGTCACCACGCTTTTGAAAGCCAGGGCACCAATGCCGCCTGGCTGGTAAACGATGGACAGCGGCGTGCGGGTCAGGCCCGCTTCCTGCAGGGCGGCACGCGCCAGCTGGCAGGTCAGGTCAAAACCGCCGCCCGGCTTGGCAGGTGCAATGCAGCGCGCGCCCTCCAGCGCGCCCGCATGAGCCCCCGCGCCGGCAAAACCCAGCAGGAGAAGGCTCAGCAGGATGGGGAAACGTTTCATGATCGGGGCCACCATATTGCAACACAGGTGCCGTTGGCCGCTGGCGTCGGCTCAATGCGCAGGCGGCCTCCGTGGCGCTCGGCCACCGAGCGGGCAATGGCCAGCCCCAGGCCGGAGCCCCGGCTGCCCCGGCTTTTGACAAAACGCTGGCCGATCCGATCCAGCACCTCGGGGTCAATACCGCCCCCGTCGTCGATGACCTGCAGGCTGAAGCCCAGCGCGTCGGCCGCCGCCTGCAACGTGACCGTGCCCTGTTCGCGGCCATGCTGGATCGCGTTGTGGGTAATATTGAGCAGGGCCTGCTGCAGCAGGCTGCGGTCGCCCTCGGCCTCAAGCGCTTCGGCCTGCACTTCCACGCCAAAATCGACGCCGCGTGCCCGCGCCAGGGGCAGCAACTCCAGCGCCACTTCCCGCGCCAATCTACCCAGGTCAAACTTTTCCCTTTGCGGCGTGGCCGCGTCACTGCGAGCCAGGGTCAGCAACTGGTTGGTGGCACGAATGGCATTGCCCAGTTCTTCGGACAGCGCCTGCAGCGCCAGTTGCCGCCGCGCCGGGTCCGGCTCGCGCAGCACATAGTCGAGCTGGGCACGCAGAATGGTCAGCGGGGTGCGAAGCTGGTGCGAAGCATCGTCGACAAAGCCCCGGCGCTCGGCCACCAACTGCTCGGTGCGCGCCATTTGCTGGTTGACGGCATCGACCAGGGGCCGGATGTCGTTGGGCAAATCAGCCGTCTGCAAGGGACGCAGGTCGTCAAGCTCCCGGGCCTGCGTTTGCGCTGCCAGGCGCGTCATCGGACGCAGGGCCACCATCAGCCCCATCACCACCGCCAGGCCCATCACGACCAGCAGCAGCACATCCCGCCAGGCGGCACGCCGCACAAAACTGGCGGTGAATTGCTCGCGCGATGAAGTGCTCTCTGCGACCTGGATCACCAGTTGCGGATCGCCGCTTGCGTTCAGGGGCTGTTCCAGGGGCCGCATGAAAGCGCCCACACGCACCGACTCGCCAAAATAGGTGGCGTCATAAAACATCGGCTGGCCTGTCCGCAAGACCGATGGCGGCGGCGGCAGATCGGGATTGCCGATTTCCACCAGGCTGTCGGCCGTGGCCACCCTGAAATAGACGTTTCCCGTGGCCGTGAGCTGGAAAAATTCGAACAGGCGGTAAGGGAGCTCAACGGACAAGCCGCCCGAGGCCGTCGAGACATTCAGGTCCAGGGCCTTGATGGCCCCGAGCAGCGAGCGGTCGTAGGCCGCATTGGCTGAAGCCACGGCATCGGCGCGGGTCAGCCACAGGCTGGCCGCCGTCACCAGCGCCATCGTGGGCAACAGCAGGGCCAGCAGCCTGACCCTAATGCTGGCCCGGCGAATCCAGTTCCAGTACATAGCCCAAGCCCCGGTAGGTCTGAATGCGAACGCCGCTGTGGTCAAGCCGCTTGCGCAGCCGGTGCACCAGTACGTCGATCACGCTGGGCTGCACGTCTTCCTCGTCGCTGAACACGCGGTCCATCACCTGCTGGCGCGACAGCGGCTCTCCACTGCGCTGGATCAGGGCCTTGAGCAGCGCATGCTCGCGCGGCGAAAGCGGCAGGTTCTCCGAGCCGAGGGTGAACTGGCGCGACACGGTGTCGAACAGCAGCGGGCCGCAGGCAAAGCGCGGATGCTCGCTGCCGCGGGCGCGGCGCACCAGCGCGGTCAGCCGGGCTTCCAGTTCGGCCAGCGCAAACGGTTTGACCAGAAAATCATCCGCGCCCTCGTTGAGCGCGTTGACCCGGTCGGCGAGCGAGTCACGGGCGGTCAGTATCAGGACCGGCAGGCGTTTGTCCTGGGCGCGCAGCCGGCGCAGGATCTCATCGCCGCTGCGGCCGGGCAGACCGAGATCAAGCACCACCGCGTCGTAGTCGTGATCCTCCAGCGCACGCTCCACCAGACGGCCGTCGTCGCGCCAGTCCACGCGGTTACCGCTTTGTTCAAGTGCCTTGGTCAACCACTCGCCCAGGGCGTGCTCGTCTTCAGCCAACAGGATTCGCATGTCAGGGATTATCGGGTCGACCGGGCTGCCAGACTGAAAGGCAATTGTTAGGTTCGCCCGGGCACGATAGCGGGCATTCTCAAAACTCCAGGAGACTTCCATGACCGACTTGACCCTCAACCGCCGCAGCCTGCTGATGGCCGGCACCGCAGCAGCCTCCAGCCTGTGGCTGCCCCAGGCACGCGCCCAGGCCGCATGGCCCGCCAAGCCGCTGCGCCTGGTGGTGCCGTTCGCACCCGGCGGGAGCTCTGAAATCGTCGCGCGGGCCGTGGCCGGCGAGATGGCCAAAACCATCGGCCAGAACGTGTTTGTGGACAACAAGCCGGGCGCGGCAGGCAACATCGCGATGCAGGAAGTTGCCAACAGCACCGATGACCACACCCTGATCCTGGGCCACATCGGCACCCTGGCCATCAACCCCTACATCTTTCCGAAGCTGCCTTATGACGCCAACCGGGACTTTGTGCCCGTCACCCTGGTGTCCAAAGTGCCGAGCCTGTACGTGGTGCACCCCGACCTGCCGGTGAAAAACCTCAAGGACTTCATCGCTTACGCCAAGGGCCAGCCAGGCAAGCTGAACTATGGCTCTGCCGGCAACGGAAGCGCGGGCCACCTGGCCTTCGAGTACCTGAAGCTGGTCAGCGACACCTTCGTGGTGCATGTCCCCTACCGCGGCACCGGCCCCATGCTGACCGACCTGATGTCCGGCCGGCTGCAGGCTGCGTCGGTCGGCGCTCCAGCCCTGCTGCAATTCATCAAGGCCGGGAAACTGCGCTGCATCGCCACCGGTACCGCGCAGCGCCTGCCGCAGCTGCCCGACGTTCCCACCGTGGCCGAACAGGGCTTCAAGGGATTCGAGATGACGCAATGGTACGGACTGCTGGCCCCGAGCAAGTGGCCCAAGGCCCACATTGCCAAGCTCGAAGCCGAGGCCATCAAAGCCGCCCGTGGAAGCGTGGTCAAGGAAAAGCTGGCCCAGGAAACCGCGCTGGCCGTGGGCAACACGGGCGCCGAGTTCGACGCTTTCATCAAGTCCGAACAAGCGCGGTGGAAGCCCGTGATCGCCCGCGCCGCGATCAAGCCTGAAGGGACTTAGGTCCGCGGCGCTGGCCGCGGAGCAGATCAGCTCCCGGCCGGCGCTTCCAGGCACACATTCGGGGCGCAGGCGCATCCCACGGGTTAAAACTCAATTTTTTAACTGGAGAGGCGCTTTCTTCGCAAGAAGACTCACCAGATGTTGACGGATCACGGACGTAATGTGTTCACGCTTCCCCTGCTCAAGCATGCCGATCTGCCGTGTCGCCGGACGGCCTGGTAGCGGCAGGACGCGCAATGTAGGGTCGTTCACCCAGTCGGCATTTCTCCAATGCGGCACGACGGTGACGCCGACATTCTGGCGCACCAGATCGATGATGCTGGACACCGAACTCAGCTCCAGAAAGTCCTGCGGCATCAGACCCAGTTTGCGCAAGGTCTGCTCGATACGGATACCGCTGGGGGTGCGGCGATCAAAACGTAAAAACGGGTTTTCACGCAGCAGCTTCTTGATGTCGCTGTCGGGCCCGGCCACCAGCGAACTGGCCACCAGGGTCAAGGGCTCCACGTACAGCGGTGTCCACAGCAAGCCCTGGCGTTCCATCGGGGGGCCTTCGATCATGACAGCGGCATCCAGCGCCCCGCTGATAACACTCTGGGCCAGACCGCTGGACTCCTGCACCACCAGGCGCACATTCAGGCGGGGAAACCGCGGCTTCATGGCGACTACCGTGTTGGACAGCAGGCCCATGGCCGAAACCGTCGAACCCACAGTCACCGTGCCGGCGATCTCGTTTTCTTCCTCCAGGCCTTCGCGCATCTGCTCATAACAGGCAATGATTTTTTCCGCATGGGCGATCAAGGCGCGCCCGGCCACCGTCAGCAGCACGCCGCGCCCCGACCGTTCAAACAGCCCGGTGTTCAGCTCGGCTTCCAGCGCCCGCATTTGCAGTCCGACGGCAGCTTGCGTCAAAGCGACCCGCTCGGAGGCCGCGGCGAAAGAGCCCTCTTGTGCCACAGCCAGAAAGGTTCTGAGAAATCGAATGGTGCTCAAGGGAACAAACCCATTGTTGGGCCCAAAATACTAAAGAATAACTTTAGCATTGCAAAACAAAATATGGATATATTTTTTAGATTGGATGGAGAACAATGGCTCACCAACCTGTTGTTTGACATGCAATTGTGCTCACGCGCAGCGCCGTCCAGTGCAGGTTTATGGCCCTTATGGCCCTTTTTAACCTGACTATTTATGCCTGACTTGCTCTCCCCGACAGCCCGCGCCGACAGTCCCGCCGATGCCTTTGGCGCACAACGCGCCGAGGCGATTTACGACCTGGGCCACAGCACCATCTTTGCGTCGCGCAGCGACCCGCGCTTTTCCTACTGCACCTACGCGCCGCCCACGTCGAGCAATGAGCAGCATCCCAAAGCCTTGGTCGTGGTCGTGCATGGCACGGGCCGCGCATTCACCGAATACCGCGATGCGTTTGCCGAATTTGCCAAATGGAACGACTGCATCGTGCTGTGCCCGCTGTTTCCGGCCGGACCCCAGGGCGACGGCAACCGCGACGGCTTCAAACACCTGCAGGAAGCCGATATCCGCTACGACCGGATCTTGCTGGATATGGTGGACGAAGTCGCCACCAAGTTCCGCGCTGATTTTTCCAGGTTTGCGCTGTTCGGCTATTCGGGCGGCGGCCAGTTCGTCAACCGCTTTGGCCTGCTGCATCCAGAGCGCCTGTGGGCGCTGTCGATCGGCGCGCCGGGCTCGGTCACCCTGCTCGATTTCAACCAGGACTGGTGGGTCGGCGTGCGCGACTTTGCCCGCCAATTCGGCCAGCCGCTGAACCTGGACGCGCTGAAAGCCTTGCCGGTACACATGGTGGCGGGCAAGGCCGATTTGGAAACCTGGGAAATCACCCACCAGGCAGGCGGCAAGTTCTTTATGCCCGGCGCCAACGATGCCGGGCGCACCCGGCCGGAGCGGCTGGAAACCCTGCGCAAGTCCTTCGAGGCAGCGGGTGTGCAGGTGCACCTGGATCTGGTGGACAACGTGCCGCACAACGGCCTGGCCTGCGTGGACAAGGTGCAGGACTTCTTTGCGGCCACGCTGCGCCGCCTGCGGGCAGCCAGCCGCTGAGCGGCCTCAGTCACTTCACCATTTCACCATTTCACCACTTCAGCCACTCCACTGACAACGGAAGAGCCATCATGCTGCGTTTTGCGCTGTCCCGCCTTGCCATGGCCATACCGACGCTGCTGATCGTCGCGGTGGCCGTGTTCGTACTGATCCGATTGATTCCCGGCGATCCGGCGCAGCTGCTGCTCGGTGACCTCGCCGACCCGGTCCGGCTGGCCGACCTGCGCGCCCAGCTCGGCCTCGACAAGAGCTGGCCAGTGCAATTCACCATCTGGGGCCGCCACGTGCTGGGCGGCGACCTCGGCGTTTCCATCAACACCGGCGAACCCGTGCTGCACCTGGTGCTGAGCCGCTTTCTCGTCAGCGCGCAGATTGTGATCATTGCCGTGTTCTTCGCCACCCTCGTCGCCGTGCCCGCCGGCATGATCGCCGCCTGGAAGCAAAACCGCCTGCCCGACCTGATGCTGGTCGGCACCGCGACCCTGCTGGTCTCGATCCCCACTTTCTGGCTGGGCCTCTTGCTGCTGCTGTTCTTCGGCCTCAAGCTCGAATGGCTACCCGTGGTCGGCTATGTCTCCATCATGAGCGACTGGAAGTCCGGCCTGCTTTACTTGTTGATGCCCATCCTCACGCTGTTCCTGCATGAGATCGGCGTGCTGATCCGCATGGCCAGGGCCAGCACGCTGGAGGTGCTTCGGCTGGACTACATCACCCATGCGCGCGCCAAGGGCCTGTCGGAGCGCGCCGTGCTGCTGCACCACGCCTTTCGCAACTCCTTCGGCCCAACCTGGACGCTGATCGGCCTGGTGCTGGGCAACCTGCTGGGCGGCGTGGCCGTGGTCGAGACCGTCTTCACCATCCCCGGCCTGGGCCGCCTGCTGGTCGACGCGATCTTCGCGCGCGACTACCCGGTGATCCAGGGCTGCCTGCTGCTGGTCGCCGTGATCTACGTGGTCACCAACCTGGTCATCGACCTCTGCTATCCGATCTTCGACCCGAGGGTGCTCGCGGAATGAAAAAGTTTTTAAGCCCGCAGGCCCTGATCGGCCTCGCCATCGTGGGGCTGATCCTCGCGGCGGCCGTCCTGGCCTTCTTCTGGACGCCGCACGAGCCGCTCAAGATCAATTTCTCGGCGCGCCTGAAGCCGCCCAGCGCCACTTATTGGCTGGGCACCGACGAGTTCGGCCGCGACGAGCTCTCGCGCCTCATGGCCGGCGCTTCCAACAGCGTGTGGGTCAGCTTCCTCACGGTGCTGTTTTCCATCACCATAGGCACCGCCATCGGCGTGCTGACCGGCTTTGTGCGCGGCTGGACCGACCGCATCGTCATGGCCTTCATCAACGCCCTGCTGGCCTTCCCCGGCCTGCTGCTGGCGCTGGCGCTGCTGGCGGTCTTCGGCGCCAACAAGTACGGCATCATCCTGGCGCTCGGCCTGGCCTACACGCCCTCGGTCACCCGCATCGTGCGCGGCACGGTGATGTCGCTGCGCGAAAAGGAATTCATCGAATCCTCGCGCGTGCTCGGCAATTCCGAGCTCTACACCATGTACCGCCACGTGCTGCCCAACTGCGTGGCGCCGCTGACGGTGCTCGCAACCTCGATGTTCGGTTGGGTCATCCTCGCGGAAAGCTCGCTGTCCTTCCTGGGCCTGGGCGTACCTCCGCCGGCGCCGACCTGGGGCAATATGCTGGCCGCGGCCCGGCCCTTCATGGCGCAGGCCACTTACCTTTCTATCTTCCCGGGCCTGTGCATCGCGCTGACCTTGCTGGGCATCAACTTCCTGGGCGACGCGGTGCGCGACCTGCTGGATCCGCGCATGAGGGGAATCGAATGAGCCACTTGGTGGATGTCTCCGGCCTGAGCCTGTCCATAGGCAAGGGCGGCCGGGAAATCGTGCGCAATGTCTCGTTCACGGTCGCGCCCGGCGAAATCGTCGGCATCGTCGGCGAATCCGGCAGCGGCAAGACCCAGGCCGCACGGGCCATCATGGGCCTCACGCCGCCGCCGCTGGTGCGCAGCGCGGGCCACATCCTGTTCGAGGGCGAAGACATGGCGGCGGCCGGCGACGCGCGTTTGCGCGCGCTGCGCGGCGCGCGCATCGGCATGGTGTTCCAGGAGCCCATGACCTCGCTCAACCCCTCCATGACCATAGGCCGGCAGCTTGACGAAGGCCTGGCCCTGCACCGGCCCCAGCTCACACCGGCCGCGCGCCGCGAGATGGCGCTGGCGATGCTGGCGCGCGTCGGCATCACCGACCCGCAGGCCGCGCTGGCCGCCTGGCCGCATGAATTCTCGGGCGGCATGCGTCAGCGCATGATGCTGGCCTCAGTCATGCTGCTCGAGCCCGCGCTGCTGATCGCCGACGAGCCGACCACGGCGCTGGACGCGCTGGTGCAGCGCGACGTGCTCGAACTCATGGTCGGGCTCACGCGCGAACACAACACGGCCGTGTTGCTGATCAGCCACGACCTGCCCATGGTCGCGCGCTACACGCAGCGCATGATCGTCATGCAGCACGGCGAAGTCGTCGAGGCCGGCGACACGGCGGCCTTGCTGGCCGGCCCGTCGCAGGCCTACACCCGCAAGCTGCTGGAGGCCATCCCGCGCCGGCAGGCGGCGCGCACAATTGCCGACGACCAGCCCGTCATCGAAGTGCGCAATCTCGTATTCGACTACCCAGGCAAGCGCCGGCTGTTCGCCAAGTCCACGGCCAAGCGCGTGCTGCACGGCATAGACCTGGTGGTGCACCCGCGCGAAATCGTCGCGGTGGTGGGCGGCTCGGGTTCGGGCAAGACCACCCTGGGCCGCGCGATTGCCGGCCTGATCAAGCCGACCGAGGGCGACATCCGTTTTCGCGGCCGTTCGATCGCGCGCAGCGACGCGGGCTGGCTGGACTACCGGCTCAATTGCCAGATGGTGTTCCAGGACCCGTACTCGTCACTGAACCCGCGCATGAGCATAGGCCAGCTGGTCGGCGAGGGCCTGCGGCTGGTACCTGGCCTTTCCTCGGCCGAACGGCAGTCGCGTGTTGCCAAGATGCTTGACGAAGTCGGGCTGGAGCCGAGGCACGCAGCGCGCTATGCGCATGAACTCTCGGGCGGCCAGCGCCAGCGCGTGGCGATTGCCCGGGCGCTGATACGCGAGCCGGCCTTTGTGATCGCCGACGAGCCGGTATCCGCGCTGGACGTCACCGTGCGCGCCCAGGTGCTGGCGCTGCTGGCCGAACTGCAGGAGCGGCACGGCTTTGCCTGCCTTTTCATCAGCCACGACCTCGGCGTGGTCGAGCAGGTGGCCGACCGCGTGATCGTGATGCAGGCCGGCCGCATCATCGAGCAAGGCAGCCGCGACGAGGTGTTCGACCGTCCGCAGCATGCCTACACGCGCAAGCTGCTCTCGGCGATTCCCGCGCTGACGCCCACCGGCCAGGGCGGCATGCAGCTCAAGTGGCGTTTTGACGAAGCCGACGCGCCAGCGGGCGTCCTGCAACCTGCCCTGCAACCCGCCATGTACCCCTCTGTTTAACCTCTTCCGTTCGATTTCCGATTCTTAAGGAGCTTTCCATGCTTTCGATGCGATTGAAATTTCTGAGCGCCGCCGTGCTGGCAGCCTGCACCGCGGCCCACGCCCAGACGGCACAAATCGTGGTCGCGCAGCCGGCCGACATCCGCTCGACCAATCCCGGCGTCAACCGCGACAACACCACCGACGGCGTGGTGCTCAACATCGTCGAAGGCCTGGTCGGCTACCACGAGAACGGCACCGTCGGCCCGCTGCTGGCGCGCTCCATCGTCGTCAGCCCCGACGGCCTGACCTACATCTTCAAGCTGCGCACCAACGTCAAGTTCCACAACGGCGAGCCCATGACCTCGGCCGACGTGCTGTGGAGCTGGAAGCGCTACACCGACCCCAAAACCGACTGGCGCTGCCTCAGCGAATTCGACGGCCGCTCCGGCATCAAGGTGACGTCGGTCACGGCGCCCGACGCTCAGACCGTGGTCATGCAGCTGGACCGCCCCTCGGCGGTCTTCCTGGACAACCTGGCCCGTACCGATTGCGGCATGACGGCCATCCTGAACAAGAAATCCGTCAAGGAAGACGGCAGCTGGGACAAGCCCATCGGCACCGGCCCCTTCAAGTTCGAGGAATGGAAGCGCGGCGAGTACGTGACCCTCAGCGCCTTTGCCGACTACCAGTCGCCCCCCGGCACCAAACCTGACGGCTACCTCGGCCTCAAGAAACCGCTGGTCGAACAGGTCAAGTTCCTGACCGTGCCCGACATGTCGACCTCCAAGGCCGGCCTGCAGTCCGGCGCCATCGACGCGGGTCAGATCACCTCGTCCGATGTGCAGGAACTCAAGGGCAATAAAAATCTCAGCGTGGTCGCCGCAGTCGATGCGGGCAAGAACACGCTGCTGATGCAAACCAATGATCCGCTGCTGAAAGACGAAAAAATCCGCCAGGCGATCGCGCTGTCGCTGGACATGAACCAGATCGTCGCGGCCTCGTCCGAAGGCCTGGCCCGCGTCAACAACTCGGCCATCCAGGACACCTCGGCTTACTACACCGCGGCCCAGAAAAAAGGCTACCGCTACGACCCCGCCAAGGCCAGGCAGCTGCTGCGCGAAGCCGGCTACAAGGGCCAGCCCATCGTGATCCAGGCCAACAAGCGCGCCCATGTGCCGAGCTTTTCGGTCGCTGTGATGAGCCAGGCCATGATGCAGGCCGTTGGCATCAATGCGCAGATCGAGGTGCTCGAATGGGCGACCCAGCTGGACCGCTACAACAGCGGCAACTACCAGATGAGCTCCTTCACCTATTCCTCGCGCCTGGACCCGGCCCTGAGCTACGAGCAGTTCTCCGGCAAGAAGGAAAAGCAGCCGCGCAAGGTATGGGATGACCCGGCCGCGCAAAAACTGATCGACCAGAGCTTCACCGAAGCCGATCCGAAAAAACGCCAGGTCCTGTTCGACCAGTTGCACGCCCTGATGATGGCCAAAACGCCGCTCGTTGTTCTGTACAACGTTACCGATTCATGGGCTGTGCGTAAACGGGTCACTGGATTTTCAGTATGGGAAGGCAAGCCGCTCCTCTGGAATACCCGGATCAGTAAATAGCAAAGAGCAGAGAGAGCAGAGAGCAGCGTCCCGGCCGGGGGGCCCAGTTTGCCAAAACAGCGGCAGCGGCGCCTTCGGGCCGCGGCGCTGTCGAAATCGGTGACCGCGCCCTTCTGGACGGCTTTCCCCTGCTTCTCCTGCTTCTCCTGCCTCCCCTGCTTTCCTGCATAGCCAGACTGCCTGCCGTTCGCGTGGCACAAACGGACTGGCAGGTCTCCAACCTCACAAGCTTTGCACATGACTACCCTACAGCAATTTCCTTTTGTGTCAGTTTCGGGTGCGCCCCATGCACGCGGGCTGCAATACGGGCAGCAGGCCGCTGACCGCGTGCGCGCCAGTGCACGTCTTTATGGCCAGACCCTGATAGACCTTGGCTACAGCGATAGCGCCCGCTCGCAGTTGATTGCGCATTTTGCAAAGGAAATAGAAGGCTTCGCCCCTCATTACCTGGACGAGATGCGCGGCATTGCGAAAGGGGCCGGCGTCGACTTCCAGGACATTGTGATGATCAATGCCCGCACCGAAGTACTCGCCAAGGCACGGGCCGAAAAGGTCAAGCAGGCCGACCTGGAGCCCGGCGACGGCTGCACCGGTGCATTGATACTGCCTGAGCGCTCAGCAAGCGGGAACCTGCTTCATGGGCAAAACTGGGACTGGCGCGCCGAGTGCGTGGAAACGTCCGTCGTGCTGCGCGTGCGCAATGACAACGGGCCTGATTTTTTGACCTTTGTGGAGGCCGGCGGCCTTGCCCGCAGCGGCTTCAACAGCACAGGCGTTTCCATCACGGCCAACTACCTGGAGTCGGATCGCGACTTTCAGCAACTGGGCGTTCCGCTTTCACTGATTCGACGGAAAGTGCTGGAGCAGGAAATTTTTTCACTGGCGATGAAAGCGGTGGCCACCACGCCGAAATCCTGCTCGAACAACATCATGCTGGGCATGGCAGAGGGCTTCGGCATCGATTTTGAATGCACCACCAATGAGGCGTTTCCTATTTATCCCGGCCCCGACAACCTGATCGTCCATGCCAATCACTGGATGAGCCCGGTCGCCTTAAGCAAACTGGTCGACAAGGGCTTGTCGAATTCGCCGGACAGCCACTACCGGGACTGGCGTGTGCGCAAGTTGCTGAATAAAAAAGAGAAGCTTGGCCGCCAGGATTTGAAAGACGCATTTTTCGACAATTTTGGCGTTCCCTACGCTGTTTGCCGCCCACCGCGGCCTGGCAGCAATGAAAACCTCTCGGCAACGGTTGCCATGGTCATCATGGAGCCGGCAGCCAGGGAAATGGATGTGGTCCCCCTGCCGGCCCTTAACCGTGTTTTCACGCGCTACAGCCTGACCGAAGAGCCCAAGGTCTTCGAGTCATAGAACTGGAACGAGGAAGAACGGTGGGCGCCACAGGTAGCCGGATTCCGGATTCACGGCGTTTCAGGTTCGCACAGCTTGAACAGAGGCCCCCGCAAACCAGACGCCGCATCCGGCTGGGTTCTAATAACTGATAACCGCGGGACCTCAGCCTTCGGAAAACAGCGCCACAATCGTCTGCCGCATCCACCGGTTACCGGGATCAGACTCAAACCGTTTGCTCCAGTGCCGCGACACTGTGAAGCCGCCATGCAGGCCATTCGTGAGCCACAGCCCGTCACTCAGCAGGTAGCTGTTTGAGCACCGGCGCAAAAGTCACAAACACCGATGTGCCTTCGCCCGGCGTCGATTCCACCCAAATCCTCCCGTGATGCCGGGCGATGATGCGCTGGCAGGTTGTCAGCCCAATGCCGGTTCCGCTGAACTCGCTCAGAGTGTGGAAACGTTGAAATGGCTTGAAGAGCAGTTCGGTGTTCCGCGCATCAAAGCCAGCACCGTTGTCCTGAACCCGAACAATCACGTCAGCCCCCTCTGCATCCACCAGCAGCCGAATGTGCGCATCGTCGCGCTTGCCGGTGAATTTCCAGGCGTTGCCCAGCAGGTTGGCCAGCAGTGGTAGCACCAGGCCGGCGTCTGCGCGCACATGCAACGATGCGGGCGCTTCAAAGCGCACCTTGCGATGGGGCTCCTGGTGCTGAAGCTCCTCCATGATGTCTTGGGCGATGGGAACGAGGTCCACGTCTACGATGTTCAGCACCGTCGTGGAAACCCGCGACAGGGACAGCAGGTCATTGACCAGGCTGGCCATCTGCTTGGCCGAACGTTCGATGCGGGCGGTTAATTTGGCACCGTCCTCACTCAGCACAGCGGCATACCGCTTCTGAAGAATCTGCGTGAACCCGACCACGGAGACCAGCGGTGACTTCAGGTCGTGCGCGACAGTTCTTGCAAACGCGTCGAGCTCGGCATTGACGCGCACCAGTTCGGCCGTTCGTTCCGCCACCAGCCGCTCCAGCTCAAGCTGGTTCGCCGCACGCTGCGCCTCGTGTTGCTTTGCTGCCGTGACGTCGATGGCCATCACCATGGCGGCCTTGCGCTGCAGGAACTGCACCGTATGCAAGGTGAGGTGAACAAAGACGACCTCGCCGGACTTCTTGCGGTGCCGTACCACACCCATGTCGTGCGGTCCCTCCAAGACGTCCTGCTTGGTTGCGAGCAGGAGCGGCAAGTCTTCTGCCGAGCGTATGTCCCTCAGGTTCATATGCAGGAACTCATCATGCGAATAACCGTAATACCGCGTGGCAGCCTCATTCACGGCCAGGAAACCGAGCGTCTCCTGGTCATACACCCACATCGGCTTTGGGTGTTGCACGAACAGATCGCGCGCATGCAGCTCCATGGCTTCAGCCCGGTTGCGTGCATCGAAGAGCCGCCTGTAGCCCGCGTTGACCAGGAAAATCAGGCCAAGGGATGTGCTCAGAACATAGAAGATGCCCTTGTAGCGCTGGGCTGTCGCCAGCCAGGCAGGGTCGACAGAGATGGACGTGACAAAAGTGTCTGAAGCAAAAATCCAGAGAACCCCAAGCGCAGCGTAAAGCACGCCGATTCCCAAGGAAAACCTTGAAACGTTCGGCCTCAGGACTGCTTTGAAGTTTTGACTCATGGCAAACTCTATTGGGTCCTCCTGGCACCTCGCCACAACGGCGAGCTCTTCCTCGTCGTGCTTCGCCTCCGCGGCACGGCACGACGATAGCACGGGACGAAGAGCGCCAACACCGCGACCACCTCAGGAAAGCGACGATTTTCCACCTTTTTGCACCCTACTTTCTCGCCGGGTTTCGCTACGGCGCATGAGCAGCGCTCATGGGCTCTCCCGGGCAGCAGCGCGACTGCAGTTTTACCGCTGGATGGTGTTCAACGTTCTGACTGGCAAGGCGACAACCTCCTGCGGGCATTAACGTCGCACCGACCTATGACTTGCGATGCACGGCGGTATACGAGACCAGAGCCCTGGCTAACGAAAAGGGCCACTGGCCCGGCACGCCCTTGGCATTCTTCCAGGGCAACGCGACCACCTTTGCAGTGACTCTCGCTAACGTGCTCGAAGGCGAAGCAGGCTATGGGTCTGGCCGAGGCGACTTCGAAACGGGACTTGACCGCTCGACCATACCTCGATCGCCGAGTGGCACGGCAGGAGCCTTGTGCAGCGCTACCTGATGACGCGAGGCGAGACTCCGATCATGGAGGAGTACAACGAGGTGCACATCTTCGCTGGCCGCAACGCACGAACGATGCGTCGCATGTTCGCCTGGGAGATTCCGGCGCAGATCCGGCAGTTGTTCGAATAAGAGAGAGGCTGAGCCGGAGCCCTGCCGCAACGCTTAGTCCTTAGATGGCGCGGTTCAGGTCCACGTCCAGGCCTGCCCGCTTCATCTCGCGCGCCAGCAGCAGCCGCCACACGCCTGCTTCGTCAACCGTGATACGTGTCGCGCCCTTCAAGGCGGCCGGCAACGCACCCTGTTCGGACTGCAGGCAGACGATGCGGCTGCGGCCGAGCACGGCGAGCATGAATCCGATGGCCAGCATGGCTGCCGGCGCCTCGGGGTCGTCGCCCGGCAGGAGCAGCAGGAACGCCACGTTGCGCAGAGCCTCGAGTTGATCGACAGAGACGGCATCGAGTACCGCCGCCTCCAGTCCCAGCTGCCCCATGAACTCGCACGCCTGGCCCGCAGCGTCGTCGCCGCCCCAGCCCAGGACGGCCACGCGTCCGCCGGGCACGGCTTGCTGCGCTGTGATGGAAGAGGAAGCGGAATCGGGATCGGCTTTGGACATGGGCATCATGGTAACAGCGGGAGATGAAGATGTCTGCGCGGTCGTCGGTACAGGCGACGGTGCCGGGGTGGGCGCGGACGCCGGAGCCGGAGCCGGAGCCGGAGCCGGAGCCGGAGCCGGAGCGGGTGCGGGTGCGGGTGCGGGTGCGGGCGGTGGCGGTGCTTCCGCCTCTGCAGCCAGAGCCGCAGCCGGCGCGCTCGTCGGTACAGGCGACGGTGCCGGGGTAGGTGCAACCACTGGCGCCTGTACGGGTGGTGGTGGCGGCGGCGGTGGCGGCTCCGCCTCTACAGCCGGGGCAACCGCCGGCGCGGCAGCGGCCCGGCCCTCAAGGCGCTCCGTCAGCAGCTTCTTGGCCGCATTCAGATGGGCAATGGCCCGATCAATCCCATGCTTGACTTTTTGCTGGCGCTCCTCGACCGAGTAGCGGTCGCCGAAGGTCTTGTCCAGGAAGAAGTCCTGTGCCGCCACGGCGTACTGCCTGTACTCGGGCGTGCCCACGCCGAAGCTGTCGGCAAGGGTGGCGTTGATTTTCTTTTGCAAGGCCTCCATGCCCGAGTCCCAGCCATCCCGTGCGACCGAGACATCGAAAGTCCGCAGCATCTTGACCTGCCGGTTGACCTTCTCGATCGTGTTCTTGATCGAGACCTTGTCGTGGGTGCCAGCGGGTGGCGGTGTGTGTTTGTCGATGGACATGCAGCTTCCTTATGCGGCCAGCCTGCACTTTAACGCGTCCGTGACGCGAACCCGAAGAAGCTCGTGGCGCAGCCTACAAAATCAGCATCGCCCGGAAGTCATTGACATTGGTATTCGTCGGCCCGGTGATGACCAGATCACCCAGCAGCTCAAAGTAGCCATAGGCGTCGTTGCGGTCCAGGTACTGGTTCAGCTTCATGCCCTGCGCCAGCGCCCGTTCCAGGGTGTCGGGTGCGACGAACGCGCCGGCGTTGTCTTCCACACCGTCAATGCCATCGGTGTCGGCGGCCAGCGCATACACGCCCGGTTGTCCCTGCAGCCCCAGCGCCAGCCCCATGCAGAATTCGCCGGCCCGCCCGCCCCTGCCTTTGGGGGTACCGTCGGGCTGCTTTTTGATGGTGACGGTGGTTTCGCCGCCGCTCAGAATCACACAGGGTTTCTGGAAAGGCTGGCCCTTGAGCGCCACCGCGCGGGCCAGCGCCGCATGCACCTTGCCGACTTCGCGCGACTCGCCTTCCATTTCATCGCTGAGGATGTAGGCCGCCAGCCCCGCATCCCTGGCTACCGCGGCGGCGGCTTCGAGGCTTTGCTGCGGCGTGGCAATCATGTGGACCTCATGGCCGTTGAAGGCCGCATCGCCGGGCTTGGGCGTTTCGAGCGCGCCCTGCTCCAGCAGGCTCATGAGCCCGCCCGGGATCGCGATGCCGTAGCGCGCGAGGATGGCCACAGCCTCGGCGCAGGTGCTGGCATCAGGCACGGTCGGGCCGCTGGCGATGATCGACGGGTCGTCGCCCGGCACGTCGCTGATGGTGAGCGTGACCACACGCGCCGGCGCGCAGGCCGCGGCCAGCCGCCCGCCCTTGATGCGCGACAGGTGCTTGCGCACACAGTTCATCTCGCCAATGTTGGCGCCGCTGTTCAGCAGGTCCTTGTTGATGCGCTGCTTTTCTTCCAGCGTGAGGCCCTCGGCGGGCAAGGTCAAAAGAGACGAGCCGCCACCGGAGATCAGGCACAGCACCAGGTCGTCGGCGGTCAGGCCCTGCGTCATGGCCAGGATGCGCTGCGCAGCCGCCAGGCCCGCCGCATCGGGCACCGGGTGCGCCGCCTCGACCAGTTCGATGCACTGCTTCAAGCCCGCAGGTCGCGGCGGGATATGGTGGTAGCGCGTGACCACCAGGCCCTCCAGCGGTGCATCGGCGGGCCAGAGGGCCTCGACCGCCTGCACCATGGAGCCCCCGGCCTTGCCGGCGCCCAGGACAATCGTCCGGCCCTTGGGCGGCTTGGGCAGCCACGCGGCCGTGTTGTGCAAAGGCAGCGCACGTTGCACTGCCGCGTGGTAGAGATGCTCCAGAAACTGGCGCGGCTGGGAGGCGGGGTTGGGTGCGGTCATTCGGATGTCTCTTGCGGGTTATTGGAAGGCAGTTGATTGAACAGCGCTGCTTTCCGGCACTGCTCGCTGTCCCGCCCAGACCGTCATTGTGCCGCCGTAACTCGCCTGTAACACCGCACCACGGTTAAAAGTGAATTACCCCGCGCTAGTGTGGTGTTGCATGCTTGACGGTACAAATAAAACCGATGGATTTTTGTTCAGGACAAGGCGCAAACCACAGCAATAGCCCCGCTATTGCGCGGATTTGCAACGCCGTCATGGACGAAAAGACGCGGTTTTATGTACCGGATAGCGTGCAACACCACACTAGCCATCCCCCCAGCAAAAAGCGCCCTCCGGGGGGCCGACGCCAGCGGCCGGCCCGGCCTACTTCTTGCCCAGACCCAGCCGCTGCGCGCCCTCGGTGTACAGGCGCACCTTGTCTTTCATGAAGGCGTCCATCTGATCGGCGCCGACATTGACCAGCTCGAACCCGCTCCTGGCCGCGAGCTCCTTCATTTCAGGGTCGTTGTTCATGGCGGCCCAGAGGTCCGAGAGGCGCTTGCGCGCTTCGGGCGGGGTTGACTTGGGCACACCGATGCCGCGGTAGGCGCCATCGACCCAGTCCACACCGAGCTCCTTGAAGGTGGGCACCTCGGGCATCAGCGGGTGGCGCTTTTCCATGGCCACGGCCAGCGGCCGCAAGCGGGTCTTGTTGCTGATGGCAAACGGCGTGTAGGTCATGGCACCGTCGACCTGGGAACCGATCACCGCCGTGGCCATGTCGCCTGTGCCCTTGTAGGGGATGTAGTTGGTCTTGACGCCGAAAGCCGCATTCAGGCGTTCGTGCGCCGCATGGTTGGCCGAGTTCAGGCCCGAGCCGCCCAGGCTGAGCTGGCCGGGTTTGGCCTTGGCCGCTCTGAGGAAATCGGCAAAAGTCTTGATCGGACTGGACTCGGGCACCACGAGAATGTCGGGCGTGTAGTGGAACCAGAACACCGGCGTGATGTCCTGCGTCTTGTACTGCACCTGTCCCTCCAGCGGCTGGAACACGATATGCGGCAGGTTGATGCCAACCACGTTGAGCCCGTCGCCGGGCAACTGGTTCATCTGGCCCCACATCAGCCCGCCGCCCGCACCGGCCTTGTACTGGATGATGGTGTCAATCGCAGGGCATTTCTTCTTCAGCACAACCTGTTGGTGGCGTGCCGACAGGTCGGACTCGCCGCCTGGCGGAAAGGCCTGCCAGTACAGCACGTTCTTGTCGAGGCAACCGGGCCCGGCGGCCGCCGGAGCGCCTTGCGCCAGGGCCAGTGGGGCTAGCAAGGCCAGGCCGATTGCACTTAAAAGCTGCTTCATGGTTTGTCTCCTGTGGGTTATTGCCGTCTCGTCATCCATCAGGCCAGTCGGGCCCTTACCGTCTGGTCTGTCAGGCCCGTCACGCCGCCTGGCGCACCGGGGCCGCAGCAAAGCGCGCGCAGACGGCTTCGGTGACCTGTGCCATCGTGGCCTTGCCGCCGAGGTCGCCGGTATGCAGCGCCGGGTTGGCGGTGATGGCTTCCACCGCCTCCATCAGCACCCTGGCGGCCTCATGCTCCCCGAGGTGCTCGAGCATCATCACGCAGGACCAGAAGGTGCCCACCGGGTTGGCAAGGCCCTTGCCCATGATGTCGAAGGCCGAGCCGTGAATCGGCTCGAACATCGACGGATAGCGGCGTTCGGGGTCAATGTTGCCGGTGGGCGCAATGCCCAGGCTGCCGGCCAGCGCGGCGGCCAGGTCGCTCAGGATGTCGGCATGCAGGTTGGTCGCAACAATCGTGTCGAGCGAGGCCGGGCGGTTGATCATGCGCGCCGTCGAGGCATCCACCAGTTCCTTGTCCCATTTGACATCCGGAAACTCTTTGGAGATCTGCAGGGCGATCTCGTCCCACATCACCATGGCATGGCGCTGGGCATTGGACTTGGTGATCACGGTCAGCAGCTTGCGGGGGCGCGACTGCGCCAGCTTGAAGGCAAAACGCATGATGCGCTCCACACCGGCGCGCGTCATCATGGAGACGTCCGTCGCCACTTCGATGGGATGGCCCTGGTGGGCGCGGCCGCCGACGCCCGAATACTCGCCCTCGGAGTTTTCGCGCACGATGACCCAGTTCAGGTCTTCGGCCTTGCAGCGCTTCAGGGGGCCGTCGATGCCCGGCAGGATGCGCGTGGGGCGCACGTTGGCATACTGGTCAAAGCCCTGGCAGATCTTCAGGCGCAGGCCCCAGAGCGTGATGTGGTCCGGGATGTGCGGGTCGCCGGCGGAGCCGAACAAAATCGCGTCCATGCCACGCAGCGCATCCAGGCCGTTGTCCGGCATCATCACGCCGTGCTGGCGGAAATAGTCACCGCCCCAGTCGAACGAGGTGAAATCGAATTTGAACTTGCTCTGCGTGGCGGCCAGCGCTTGCAGCACGGTCTGGCCGGCCGGCACCACTTCCTTGCCGATGCCGTCACCGGGAATACACGCGATCTTGTAGGTTTTCATGAAATGTCCTGGGCTGTTGTGAGTTGTCCTGCCGACAACTTTAACGACTGCCCATCGCGTATAAAACATTTCAGGTTATGTCATTATTGCCTTCAAGTTAACAATCATTGGACTCCGTTTCGGCAGCCTCAGGCGGGGTTTCCTCCCCGGATCAACACCGCCATCAGCGAACGGCGGGTATCCACCAAAAACAGCTCCGCACGCAGAGGCAGACCGCGCTGTGGCGGTCATGCCGGCCCGATCACTGCCGGATACGCCCGGCCTCGGTGACGATGGTTAGTTCCACAAACCTTGAGCCGGACCGCATGCCCGGCTTGAAGCCGACCTTGTAGCCGCCCAGGTCGAGGTCCAGGCCGTCGAGCGCTTTCACCATTCCGTCGCGGGAGACACGGGCGCCCATGCGCCGCACGGCTTCCACAATCACCGTGCCGGCAATGTAGCCCTCCATCATCGCGTAGCTCACCGGCACTTCCAGGTCAGGGGTGCTGCCCGCCAGGTCGCTGAACTCCTTGTTCAACCGGCCTGAAATCTTGTACGGGTTGGGTGTTACCTGGGTGATGGCCAGGCCCTTGAGCTGGGCCTCGCCCAGGCGCTTGGAGATCTGCTCGATGTCTGCCCCCGAATGCGCGAACAGGCGCGCCGTGCCGCCGCCTCCCTGGTATTTTTCAATGAAGGCTGCCGCAGCGGAGCCGCTGGCAACGATGATGATCGCCTGCGGCGCCGCGGCAATGAAGGTGTCAATCACCGCATTCGGGACCTTGGCCGTACCGGCCGCGTAAGCGCCCTTGGCTGTGATGTGCGCGCCCTTGCTCTTCATCACGTCTTCGGTCGCGGCAATCAACGGGACAGCACCGGGGCCATCCTGGTAAAAGAGGCCAATGCGGGTGATACCGACCGTGACGAGATGTTCGGTGATCTTGTTGATCTCATCGCGCAGATTCGCGCGGACGCTGTAGAGCAAGGGCGCCTCGGCCCTGATCTCGTTCACGCGGTAGCCCACCAGCGGGATATTTTCCTTTTCGAGCAGGCCGGAACTGACCAGCTCGCCAATCACGTGGTCGCCGAAATAACCCGCCAGCACGAGCGGGCGGCTCTCGCCGAGCAGCTGCCGGGTGGCGGTCATATTTTCGGCAGGGCTACCGGAATCGTTCTTGCGGACCAGGCTGAACGTATGGCCGTTCACCCCACCCGCCTTGTTGGCCTTGTTCAGGGCCAGCTGGATGCCGGTTGAATAGGCGCGGGCCTGCGAGCCCTCCAGCCCGGACAAGGGGGCCACCTGCCCGACAACAATCTGGACGGCATTGACTGCCAGCGGTGCGGCCAGGGCAGCGGCAACCGCCAGGTGACGAATCAGGAACTGCAAACGCATCATCATGGGTTTCTCCTCCTCATAGGGTGTGGCACGCCAGGCGGACCGAGAGACCGCGGCGACCATCTGTTTCTTGGCTATTAGGCTATTGGGTTATTAGGCCCATCGGATATCGGCACAGGGCAGTGCCCGGCTGCAGCCGTCAGGCGGCAACCGCCACGAATTGAAGCACGGGATCCGGCGATGCCTGTACGTGAAATTACGCAGATGCGCCCGCGCATTGCGGCGCCGACGGTTGCGGATGCGGTGACTGGTCAGCGGATCAAGGCGTCCGGGCACCCGCCTCAAACCACCGCCGGAGCAGCTCACGCTCCGCGTCGGTCATGCCGGTGGCATTGTTCATGGGCATGGCCTTGCTCACCACGGCCTGCTGGTACACGGCTTGCGCATGCCGGCTGAGCTGCTCCGGCGAATCCAGCCGCACGTTTTTCATCTGCACCTGCTCGCCATGGCACTGGTAGCAGCGCTGGGCCAGCACCTTCTGCACCGCTGCATAACTGCCGGCGCCGTCAGCCCCTGTACCGCTTTGGCCAGTCGCCATCGATTCGGTAGCAACCGGATTCATCCAGGCGATCGCGCCGATGATCACCGCGACCCCGGTCAGCGCGTAAGGCAGCGGGTGGCGGTTGCGGCCCAGCTTGTAGCCATGGCGCAGCACAAAGAACTGCCGGATGGCGGCGCCGGCCAGCATCATGAGGATGAGCACCAGCCAGTTACGCGGATGACTCCAGGTAAAGCTGTAATGGTTGCTCAGCATGGCAAACAGCACTGGCAGCGTGAAGTAAGTGTTGTGCACGCTGCGCTGCTTGCCGCGCAGGCCGTGCACCGGGTCCACCGGCTCACCGGCCTTGATGCTTGCAATCACCTTGCGCTGGCCCGGGATGATCCAGAAAAAGACATTGGCGCTCATGGCCGTGGCCATCATGGCCCCCACCAGCAAAAAGGCCGCGCGCCCGGCAAACCAGTGGCAGGCCAGCCAGGATGCGATGCACACCAGCAGCGCAACCAGCGCCCCGACGATGGCATCGCCACTGATCTCGCCCCCACGCTTTTCACTGCGTATCATGCGCTGCCCCCCGAGGGGGCCCAATTTCCTCGGGGCGGCCCAGCGGAAATTGCGCTGGCCGAAGAGCTGGCAGATGCCGTCGTACAGCATCCAGAACACCACCAGGAAAGACAGCGCCACACCGACAGCCGCACCCGTCGACCAGTTCATCAGGGACTTGTCGATCAGGTAGGTGCCGGCGTTCCAGAGATAGGAGATGGTGAAGAGCGCAAAACCCGACAGCCAGGTGCTGTAGCTTTCCCAGTAAAACCAGTGCAGGTGCGCCGGCAGCTGTGGCGGTTGGACCGCGAACTTGACCGGGTGGTAAAAGCCGCCGCCGTGTACCGCCCAGAGCTCGCCGCTGACACCCTGCCGCTTCAGGTCCTCGTCTTCCGGCGGCGTCAGGCTGGAATCGAGAAAGACAAAGTAAAACGAGGAACCGACCCAGGCGATGGCGGTAATGACATGGACCCAGCGCAGCAGCAGGTTGGCCCAGTCGAGAAGGTAATTTTCCATATCTCTCAACCTATGCAAACCTGCTCACCACTGCGGGCGCTGTAAGCAGAAATTAGGCCGCGAACAAAAGAAACAGACTACGTTTCCCGGCTCCGCTGCGGCCTGATGGCGCTAGTTTATCGAGTTTGACGGCCGCCGCAAAATTCGTGCGGCACCGCCTCAGGCCGCGTTGACGGTTTGCAACAGCTGCGCCGCTACAGCGACCGCAATCACTTCCGGTTCCTTGCCGCCGATACCGGGCACGCCGATCGGGCAGGTCACCTGCGCCAACTCGGCCGGGGTGAAACCCCTGGCCTCCAGCCGATGGCGAAACACCGCCCATTTGCTTTTGCTGCCGATCAGGCCAATGTAAGGCAGGTCGGCCTTCTCGCGCTGGCGTTTCAGGCAGGCGGCCACTATATCCAGGTCCTCCGCATGGCTGAAACTCATGATGAGCACGCGCGACTGCGGCGCCAGGCCGGGCACGGCCGCCTGCACCGGCCCGGAATACTCGCACACGACGCGTTCCGGCACCTCGTCGGGGAAGACCTCGTCGCGGCTGTCGATCCAGGTGAGCAGAAATGGCAACGGCGCCAGCACCTGCACCAGCGCATGGCCCACATGGCCACCGCCAAACAAGGCCACCGGCACCAGCCTGCCGGCCAGTTCATCGGCCAGGCTTTGCGCCAGCGCGGGCGCATCATGCGCGCCGACCCTCTCGAAACGAAGATGCACCACGCCACCGCAGCATTGGCCCAGCGCCGGCCCCAGCGCAAAGCGCACCGGCGCCTCGGCGGCCTCTTTCGCCTCTTTCCCTTGCACGCCCTCGGCCCGCAGTTGCGCACGCGCCCTGGCAATGGCTTCGTATTCCAGGTGACCGCCGCCTATGGTGCCCACCAGGGCGTCGGCGAAAACGGCCATCCAGGTACCGGCCTCGCGCGGAACGGAGCCCTGGGTCGAAACCACCCGCACCAGCACCGCCGGCTCATGGGCCAACCGGTCCAGAAAGGCGTCGATGGGCCGACTGATATTGCTGGAAACCATTGGTGACGAGTTGGCCATGTCAGCGGATTAAATTGTGGGCAAAATAGTTACATCAACAACATGAATTCAACAAAGGGCACAAGGAGCACAAGGAGCGCTAGAGGCACACAAGAGACACACCAGGCGACAAGGCACGCCGTACGCGAATACAGACTGAACCCTTACCTTAGCACCACCTCGCACGATTCGGCCACAGAAATGGCGCCCGGCAACATCTCGCTCCCGGGATCAGTCCGGACATACATGGCAACAACAACAAACAATAAGCGCACACCCATCATGAGACACGACACGCCTGACTCCGCACTTCGCCGCCATTGGCTGCTGGCACTCCTCGCCGCTTCGGTGGCTGCACTGCTGAATGCCTGCAAGACCGCCCCCGAAATAGCGCTCCCCGAGTCCCCGAAGGAACCCGACAAACCCGACAAGCCGGTGGCCATTGCTGTTCCTGAGCCAAAAGGCTCGGCCCGAACGTCTTCAGCCAGCTCGCCGCGCGCCTACCGGGAAGACGGCGCCACCCATATTTATGGCCTCAATGCCGACCGTATTTACAAGGGGAAAATGCCGCCGCTGCTCTATGCCATCGGTGTGCTGAACGTGGAGATAGATCGGGCCGGCCGCGTGACCCGCCTGGACTGGATGCGCGCGCCGCGCCATGCCCCTGAAGTGATCGCGGAAATTGAGCGCACCATCAAGGAAGCCTCACCTTTCCCCGCGCCCACGCGGCTGGGCAAGGTGGTTTATACCGACACTTGGCTGTGGCACAAGAGTGGCAAGTTTCAGCTGGATACGCTGACCGAAGGGCAGAACTAGAGCCCTCACGGTCGCTCACGAAGTGAGCGACCGTGGGGGTCACTCTATTTTGAGGTTTTGCGTCTTCACGACGTTGCGCCAGGCGCGGTAGTCGGCTTCGATGAAGTGGCCCAGCAGCGCGGGCGAGCCGGGTGCGGGCTCGACGGCATCGGTCTTGAAGCGGGCGAGCACATCGGGCAGGGCCACCACCTTGTTGATGGCGGCGTTCAGGGCATTGACGATGGCAGCAGGCGTGCCCGTGGGCGCCATCAGCGCGAAATAGTTCACCACATCGATGCCGGGCATGCCGGCCTCGGTCATGCTGGGCACATCGGGCAGCGCACTGGAGCGCCTGGCGCTCGTCACGGCCAGGGGCTTGATGCTGCCGTTCCTGATGAAGGGCAACAGGGCGGGAATGGTGCCGGTGACCAGCTGGATCTGCCCGCCAATCATGTCCATGGTGGCGGGTGCCACGCCGCGGTAAGGAATATGCGTGATGAAGGTGCCGGTGCGCGCCTTCAGCAGTTCCAGCACCAGGTGGTTGACGCCCCCCGCACCGGCCGAGCCGTAGTTGAGTGCGCCGGGCTTCTGCCTGGCCAGCGTGACCAGCTCTTTCATGTTGTTGACCGGCAACTGGGCGTTGGCCGCCCAGACCAGCGGGCCGCTGGCGATCATGCCGACCGGCGTGAACTGGCGCAGCGGGTCGTAGTTGGCGCTGGGCAGCGATGCCGCCACCGTGGTGAACGGTGAGGCCACCAGCAGCAGGGTGTAGCCATCGGCCGGAGCCTGGGCCACATACTGCGTGCCAATCGCGCCGGACGCACCGGCCCTGTTGTCCACCACAAAGGTGGCGTTCATGACTTCGCCAAGCTTTTGCGCCACCAGGCGCGCCATGGCGTCGGTGCCGGCGCCCGGCGCAAAGGGCACCACGATCTTGACGGCGCGGTCGGGATAGGTAGAAGTAGAAATAGAAGGGCCTTGCGCCCGTGCGGCAGGAAGCACCAGACTGGCGGCAGTCCCTGCAGATAACAGCAGGGCTTGGCGGCGGCTCAGGGCGCCCGTGGAGGTGTCATTCATGTAGAACCAAAAAAAGTGGCAACCGGCGGATTGTCGCCGCCTCCCATGACTGCTGCGTGACAGGGCCGCGACAGCAGCCGTGCGGGTTCAGCTTCCGCGGTAGGTCGAGTAGCTCCAGGGACTGACCAGCAGGGGCACGTGGTAGTGCTGGCGGGTATCGGCCACGCCGAAATCCAGCGTGACCTGGTCCAAAAAGGGCGGCTCCGGCAGCAACACGCCCTTCGCCCTGAAATAAGCCGCCACATCGAACACCAGCCGGTAGGTGCCGGCTTGCAGCGTGGCGCTGTCGTAGAGCAGTCCGCCCGGGTGGCGGCCATCGTCATCAAGGGTGAAGCTCTTCACCAGCGTGGCCTGGTCGCCGCGGGTGGTGAACAGCGCGACCCGCATGCCGCCCGCCGGCGTGCCGTGCATGGTGTCCAGTACATGTGTGCTCAGGCCCATGGCGTTCCTCCAGGGTTCAGGGTGGGTGAAAAATGCGAAATGGTTCACCAAAATTGTATACAGTTTTTGGATTTGGGGCTATGATGTCTGCATGGAATCATCCACCACCCATGCCATCGTCGAAGCCCTGACCAAGGCCATTGTGGAGCACCGGCTGCACCCGGGCACCAAACTGGCCGAACAAAAACTGGCCGATCATTTCGGCGTGTCGCGCACCCTGGTGCGGCAGGCGCTGTTTCAGTTGTCGCAAAACCGCCTGATCCGCCTGGAGCCCGCCCGCGGCGCCTTTGTGGCCGCGCCCTCGGTGCCCGAAGCCCGGCAGGTATTTGCGGTGCGGCGCATGCTGGAGGCCGAAATGACACGTGCCTTTGTGCGGGACGTCACCCCCGCCAAGATCAAGGCGCTCAGGGACCACGTCACCCAGGAGAAATCGGCCGTGGAACGCAACGATGTGCCGGGTCGTACCGAACTGCTGGGCGACTTTCATGTGCGCATGGCTGAACTCATGGGCAACGAAGTGCTGGCTCAAATACTCGGCGAGTTGATCTCGCGCTGCGCGCTCATCACCCTGATGTACCAGACCGCCAGCGCCGCCGAACACTCGAACGACGAGCACGCCGAAATCGTCAAGGCCCTGGCGGCTAAAGACGAAGCGCTTGCCGTGCGCCTGATGACCGAGCATTTGCTGCATGTCGAAGAAAACCTCGCCTTTGACCGCAAGGTTCCCACTAACGATATTTCGATGGCTTTGTCATGAATACCTACGATTCCACTGCACCCTATCCCCGTGATTTGGTCGGTTACGGCCGCAACCCGCCGCATGCCCAGTGGCCAGGCCAGGCGCGCATTGCCGTGCAGTTTGTACTGAACTACGAGGAAGGCGGTGAAAACGCCGTGCTACATGGCGATGCAGGCTCCGAACAGTTCCTCTCCGAAATGTTCAACCCCGCCAGTTTTGCCGACCGCCATCTGAGCATGGAAGGCATTTACGAATATGGCTCGCGCGTGGGTGTGTGGCGCATCCTGCGCGAATTTGAAAAGCGCAAGCTTCCGCTGACCGTGTTTGGCGTCGGCATGGCGCTGCAGCGCCACCCTGAACTGACCTCAGCCTTCGTGGAGCTGGGCCATGAGATCGCCTGCCACGGCTGGCGCTGGATCAGCTACCAGAATGTCGACGAAGCCACCGAGCGCGAGCACATGCGCCTGGGGCTGGAGGCCATCGAGCAACTCACCGGCACCCGCCCCTTGGGCTGGTACACCGGGCGCGACAGCCCGCGCACGCGGCGCCTGGTGGCCGATGACGGCCGGCTGGCTTACGACAGCGACTACTACGGCGACGACCTGCCCTTCTGGATGAAGGTCGCGCGCACCGACGGCACGGTGGTGCCGCGCCTGGTGGTGCCCTACACGCTGGACACCAACGACATGCGCTTTTCATTGCCGCAGGGGTTTTCCCAGGGCGACGATTTCTTCACCTACCTGAAGGACAGCTTTGACGCGCTGTATGCCGAAGGCGACGAGGCCCCGAAGATGCTGAGCATCGGCATGCACTGCCGGCTGCTCGGGCGGCCGGGGCGCATCGTGGCGCTGCAGCGCTTTCTGGACCATGTGCAGCAGCACGACCGCGTCTGGGTGTGCCGGCGCATTGATATTGCCCGGCACTGGCAGCAGACCCATCCGTATCCAGCATGAAAGGGAACCTCGCCATGGCCATCACCCTGGAACAAGTCAATCGTGCCTCCCGCGCCGAAGCGATGGAGCTGCTGGACGGCCTGTATGAGCACTCGCCGTGGGTCGCCGAAAAGGCGCTCAACGAGCGCCCTTTCCACTCGCTGGCACACCTGAAACACGCGATGGCCCGCGTGCTGCACGACGCCGGCAAGAACGCGCAAATCCGCCTCATCCAGGCCCACCCCGAACTGGCCGGCAAGGCCATGGTCAGCCAAAGCCTCACGGCCGAGTCAGCCCATGAACAGGACAAGGCAGGCCTCACGCAATGCACGCCGCAGGAGTTTGAAACCCTGCAGCACCTCAACACCGACTACAACGCCAAATTCGGCTTTCCCTTCATCCTCGCGGTGCGCGGCCCGCGCGGCAACGGGCTGAGCAAGCGGCAGATCATCGAGACCTTTGCGCGGCGCCTGCAAAACCACCCTGACTTTGAGCTGCAGGAATGCCTGCGCAACATCCACCGCGTAGTCGAACTCCGGCTCAATGACAAGTTCGCGGCAGAACCGGCGCTGGGCAACGACGTCTGGGACTGGCATGAGCAACTGGCCCAATACAGCGACCCGGGCTACGCCGAAAAAGGCCAGCTGACGGTGACCTACCTCACCGACGCACACCGCGCCTGCGCGCAGTTCATAAGCAAGACCATGCGGGACTGCGGCTTTGACGAGGTGGGCATCGATGCCGTGGGCAACGTGGTGGGCCTCTACAAGGCCGCCACCCCCAACGCCAAAACCCTGCTCACAGGCAGCCACTACGACACCGTGCGCAACGGCGGCAAGTACGACGGCCGGCTCGGCATTTTTGTGCCCATCGCCTGCGTGCGCGAACTGCACCGCCTGGGCCGGCGACTTCCCTTCAACCTGGAAGTGGTCGGCTTTGCGGAAGAAGAAGGCCAGCGCTACAAGGCCACCTTCCTGGGTTCGGGCGCGTTGATCGGCGACTTCAAGCCCGAGTGGCTGGACCAGAAGGACGCCGACGGCATCACCATGCGCGAAGCCATGCACAATGCCGGCCTCCAGCCCGCGGACATCGCGAAGATCAAACGCCAGGCAGACAGCTACCTCGGCTTTGTCGAAGTCCATATCGAGCAGGGACCGGTGCTCAATGAGCTGGACCTCCCCCTGGGCATCGTGACCTCCATCAACGGCAGTGTGCGTTACCTCTGCGAAATCATCGGCATGGCCAGCCACGCCGGCACCACGCCGATGAACCGCCGCCGCGACGCAGCCACCGCCGTGGCCGAGCTCGCGCTCTATGTGGAGAAGCGGGCTGCACACGACGGCGATTCCGTCGGCACCGTGGGCATGCTGCAGGTACCGAACGGCTCCATCAACGTGGTGCCGGGCCGCTGCCTGTTTTCACTCGACATGCGCGCGGCCGTCGATGCGCAGCGCGATGCATTGGTCTCCGACGTACTGGCGCAGCTCAAAACCATTTGCGAGCGCCGCGGCGTGCACTACACGCTGGAGCTGACCGAGCGAGCGGCCGCCGCGCCCAGCGCGCCCGAATGGCAGCGGCGCTGGGAGGCTGCCGTGGAGCCACTGGGCGTTCCGCTGTACCGCATGCCCAGCGGCGCCGGCCACGACGCCATGAAACTGCACAAGGTGATGCCGCAGGCCATGCTGTTTGTGCGCGGCGAGAATTCCGGCATCAGCCACAACCCGCTGGAGAGCACCACCAGTGATGACATTCAGCTCGCCACGGCCGCCTTCCAGCGCCTGCTGGCCAACCTGGCTTTGGAAACCCCATGACCACCACCCATATCAACACTGACATCAACACCGATACCAACATCGACACCGCCTACAAGCAGCTTGATCGCTGGATCGACGAGCACTTCGACGAGGAAGTGCGCTTCCTGCAGGAACTCATACGCGTACCCACCGACACGCCCCCGGGCAACAACGCGCCGCACGCCGAGCGCACTGCCGAGCTGCTGCAGGCTTTCGGCTTTGAGGCTGAAAAACACCCTGTTCCCGAGGCTGACGTCCGGGCCTATGGGCTCGAATCCATCACCAACCTGATCGTGCGCCGCCCGTATTCGAAACCCGGCGAAGGACGCACGATCGCGCTCAATGCCCACGGCGATGTGGTGCCGCCCGGCGAGGGCTGGACCAAGGATCCTTATGGCGGCGAGATCGAAGACGGCAAGATCTACGGCCGCGCGGCCGCGGTCAGCAAATGCGATTTCGCCAGCTTCACCTTTGCCGTCCGGGCACTCGAAGCACTGGGCGCACCGCTCAAAGGCGGTGTCGAGCTGCATTTCACCTACGACGAAGAGTTTGGCGGCGAGATGGGGCCGGGCTGGCTGCTGCGCCAGGGTCTGACCAAACCCGACCTGATGATCGCGGCGGGCTTTTCATATGAAGTCGTGACCGCCCACAACGGCTGCCTGCAAATGGAAGTCACCGTGCACGGCAAGATGGCCCATGCGGCCGTTCCCGACACCGGCGTCGACGCGCTGCAGGGCGCGGTGCATATCCTCAATGCGCTGTATGCGCAAAACGCGCTGTACCGCAAGGTCACCTCTGGGGTCGCGGGCATCAACCACCCTTACCTGAATGTAGGCCGCATCGAAGGCGGAACCAACACCAACGTCGTGCCCGGCAAGGTGATGTTCAAGCTGGACCGCCGCATGATCCCGGAAGAAAATCCGGTCGAAGTCGAAGCCACCATCCGCCAGGTGATTGCCGACGCCGCTGCCGGCTGCGCGGGCATCAGCGTGGACATCAAGCGGCTGCTGCTGGCCAACTCGATGAAGCCGCTGGCGGGCAACAAGCCCCTGGTGGACGCGATCCAGAAGCATGGCGAGGCACTGTTCGGCCAGAAAATCCCGGCCATGGGCACGCCGCTGTACACCGACGTGCGGCTCTATGCCGAAGCCGGCATTCCCGGTGTGATTTACGGCGCCGGGCCACGCAGCGTGCTCGAGTCGCATGCCAAGCGTGCCGACGAGCGTCTGGAGCTGGAAGACCTGCGCCGCGCCACCAAGGTGATTGCCCGCACGCTGGTTGATTTGCTGGCCTGACCCGACGGCAAAAACGCACGAAAAAACTCACGAAAGACCGGGACAGCCGGCAACGGTGAGTTGCCCGGCGCCCGCAGCAGCGACATGGCGCGCGCAAACCGCCGGCACCCGACCGACCGCACTTCCGGTGCCGTGTCACATTGCCACCCGGCGCCGCGCCGGGCGATTTCCAGGCATTTCGCCGACCCGGCGAATCCGTGCGGTGCGAGAGTCACTGACGCCTGAAAGTGAGCCGTCACAGGCGTAATATTTAACTTCGGGCACATGAACCGGGAAGCCGGCGCTCGACTGCATGAATACCAGGAAAGCAGCGAGTCGCCAGTCTTCCAGCCCTCAGGAAACAAGGAGACACACCATGACTACTCCTCTTTCACCGGCTGAAGAAGCGCTGCGCGACGCCGCGCGCGACTACCACCGCAGCCCGGTGCACGGCAAGATATCCATCACGCCAACCAAGCCGCTGTCCAACCAGCGGGACCTGTCCCTGGCCTATTCGCCCGGCGTGGCCTACCCCTGCCTTGACATCGAGGCCGACCCCTCGCTCGCGGCCGAGTACACCTCGCGCGGCAACCTCGTGGGGGTGATCACCAATGGCACGGCCGTCCTGGGACTGGGCGACATCGGCCCGCTGGCAGCCAAGCCGGTGATGGAAGGCAAGGGCTGCCTGTTCAAGAAGTTCGCCGGCATCGACGTGTTTGACATCGAGCTGGCCGAGCGCGACCCCGACAGGCTGATTGACATCATCGCCGCCATGGAGCCCACGCTGGGCGGCATCAACCTCGAGGACATCAAGGCACCGGAGTGTTTCTACATCGAGACGAAACTGCGCGAGCGCATGAACATACCGGTGTTCCACGACGACCAGCACGGCACCGCCATCATCTCGTCGGCGGCCGTGCTCAACGGCCTGGAACTGGTGGGCAAGCGGATCGAGGACGTCAAGGTCGCGGTCTCGGGGGCGGGAGCGGCCGCACTGGCCTGCCTGGACGTGATGGTGGGCCTGGGGGTGCGCCGCGAAAACGTCTATGTCTGCGACTCCAAAGGCGTGATCTACCACGGCCGCCCCGGCGGTTTTGACGAATCCAAGAAACGTTTTTCCCAGGAAACGGCGCTGCGCACGCTGGCCGACGCGGTCAACGGCGCGGACGTGTTTCTGGGGTGCTCGGCGCCCGGCGTGCTGACGCAGGACATGGTCAAGACCATGGCCGCCAGCCCGATCATCCTGGCGCTGGCCAACCCCGAACCGGAAATTCGACCCGAGCTGGCCAAGGCGGCGCGGCCGGACTGCATCATTGCCACGGGCCGTTCGGACTACCCGAACCAGGTCAACAATGTCCTGTGCTTCCCCTACATCTTTCGCGGCGCGCTCGATTGCGGCGCCACCAAGATCACCGAAGAAATGAAGCTCGCCTGCGTGCGGCAGATTGCCGACCTGACCAAGGCGGACATCAGCGAGGAAGTCGCCCGGGCCTATATCGGGCAGGATCTGGTGTTCGGCCCTGACTACATCATTCCCAAGCCTTTTGACTCGCGCCTGATTCTCAGGATCGCACCGGCGGTGGCGCAGGCCGCGCAGGACTCGGGTGTGGCGACCCGGCCCATCACGGACATGGCCGCTTACCGGCGGGAACTGTCGCGTTTCGTGTACTCGACCGGCATGCTCATGCAACCGATGTTCCTTGCGGCGCACGCCATTGCGGACCCGCACAAACGCGTGGCCTTCGCCGAAGGGGAGGACGAGCGCGTGCTGCGTGCGGCGCAACTGGTGCTCGACGAAGGCCTGGCCCGGCCCATCCTCATCGGCCGTCCCGCCGTGATCGAGACCCGCATCGCCAAGGCCGGACTGCGGCTGCGGCTCGGCCACGATGTGGAATGCGTCAATCCCGAGGACGACCCGCGCTTTCGCCATTACTGGGAAACCTACCACCGGATCATGGGTCGCCACGGCGTGACGCCCGACGCCGCCAAGGCGGCGGTGCGCCGCTCCACCACCACTATCGCCGCGCTGATGGTCAAACTCGGCGACGCCGATGTCATGCTGTGCGGCATGGTGGGCCGCTACGACGGACATCTTGAGCATGTGCGCGACATCATCGGGCTCAAGGAGGGTGCGTCCGGGTTTGCGGCGCTGAATGCACTGATGCTGGACAAACGCACCCTGTTCATCGCCGATACCTTTGTCAACGAAGACCCGAGTGCCGAGCAGCTGGCCAGCATTGCGCTGATGGCGGTCGATGAGGTGCGGCGCTTCGGCATCCCGCCCAAGGTGGCATTTCTGTCGCACTCCAACTATGGCTCGTCCAACCGTGCGTCGGCGCGCAAGATGCGGCTGGCCCACGAGCTGTTCACCAGGATGGCGCCCGACGTGGAGTCCGATGGCGAGCTGCATGGCGATGCGGCGCTGTCGGAAGAGGTGCGGCGGGCGTCCCTGATGGAAAGCAATCTGAGCGGGGAGGCCAATATCCTGATTTGCCCGAATCTGGATTCCGCCAACATCCTCTTCAACGTGCTCAAGATGACGGGCGGCCAGGGTGTCACCGTCGGCCCCATTCTGCTCGGCACGGCGGCCTCGGCACACATCCTGACCACCTCGGCCACCGTGCGGCGCGTGGTGAACATGACGGCGCTGGCCGTGGCCAGCGCAGCGGCCCGGCGCTGACACGCACCCTCGGCACCGCGCCTGGTGCGGTGACAGGCACAGCCGGGATTTCCGGGGCCCGCCTGTTTCCGTGCGCCGCGAAAAACCGAGGTCTCCAAGTTTTCCCAAGCTTTTGAAGGTTTGCCGGCGCACGCTGCGCGGCCTGCCGGATTGGCGGTCAACGGCCTTAACCCCCTCCTCTCAAAACTCCCGTTGCGGCGGGAGTTTTGCTTTCCGGAAGAGCTGTCCGCACCGCCTCGGGTGAGCCAGTGAAGGCGAAGTGGGCGAATCAGTTTTTACTTTCCCGGCAGGGATGACTCGGGATAACCCTGAAATGTTATTTCCGCACTTTGCCTACATTACTTGTATGCAAGACTTGTGAGCAATAGGCCTTGCTGTTCAGAAACCCCTTTCGGAGACTGCCATGCCCAAGTTTTTCCGCTCCCTGTTCGGTCAGGTGCTGCTCGCCCTGATCGTCGGCGTGATCGTCGGTTTTGTCTGGCCAGACACGGCCGTGCAGCTCAAGCCGCTCGGCGACGGCTTCATCAAGCTGATCAAGATGCTGATCCCGCTGATCGTGTTTTGCGTGGTGGTGCACGGCATCGCCGGCACCGGCGACCTCAAGCGGGTCGGCCGGGTCGGCGTCAAGTCGCTGATCTACTTTGAGGTGGTCACCACCGTCGCCCTGGCGCTGGGCCTGCTGCTGGCCTTTGTGTTCCAGCCCGGCGTGGGCATGAATGTCGACCCCAAGACGCTGGACGCCAGCGCCATGAGCGCCTATGCCACCAACGCGAGCAAGCTGACCGGCGGCGGCACGGTCGACTTCCTGATGAAGCTGATCCCGACCACGGCGGTGAGCGCCTTCGCCAACGGCGATGTGCTGCAGGTGCTGCTGTTCGCCGTGTTGTTCGGCTGCGCGCTGGCCATGCTGGGCGAGCGCGGCAAGCATGTCAGCGGTTTCATCGAAGATCTCTCCCATGTGCTGTTCAAGACCATGGGCATCATCATCAAGCTGGCGCCCCTGGGCGTGCTGGGTGCCATTGCCTTCACCGTGGGCAAGTACGGCATCGGCTCGCTCAAGCAGCTGGGCATGCTGGTGGTGCTGTTCTATGGCGCGGTGACCATCTTCGTGGTCGTCGTGCTCGGCGCCATCATGCACCTGTCGGGCTTTAACCTGTTCAAGCTGCTGCGCTACCTGCGCGAGGAACTGATGGTGGTGTTTGCCACCACCTCGTCCGACAGCGTGCTGCCGCAGATCATGGCCAAGCTCAAGCACATGGGCATACGCGACTCCACGGTCGGCCTGGTCATCCCTACCGGCTATTCGTTCAACCTCGACGCGTTCTCGATCTACATCACGCTGGCGGCCGTCTTCATTGCCCAGGCCACCAACACGCCGATCTCGATGACCGATCTGCTGACCATCCTGGCCATCTCGCTGGTCACCTCCAAGGGCGCGCACGGTGTGCCGGGCTCGGCGATCGTGGTGCTGGCCGCCACCCTGCAGGCGATTCCGGCCATTCCCGCCATCGGCCTGGTGCTCGTGCTGTCGGTGGACTGGTTCATGGGCATCGCCCGCGCCCTGGGCAACCTGATCGGCAACTGCGTGGCCACGGTCGCGGTGGCCGCCTGGGAGGGCGACATCGACCGCGAGCGCGCCCATGCCGTGCTCAATGGCGAGCCGCACGCGGTGTTCGACATAGAGGACGAGGAGCCTGCGCCCGTGCCGGTGGCCGTGCCAGTTCGTTAGTCCGTTAAAGTCCCATGCCATGAGCAGCCAGAACCAGATTTCCCAGCAGGTGGTCGAATCCATCCTCGCGCAAAAGCTCGCGCCCGGTGAGCGCCTGGGCGAGCAGGAGCTCGCCGAGCTGTTCGGTGTGAGCCGCACGCTGGTGCGCGAAGCACTGATGCAGCTGCAGGCACGCGGCTTCGTGGAAGTGCGCACGCGCAAGGGCTGGTATGTGGTGGAGCCCTCGGTCGAGGAGGCACGCGATGCGTTCTCGGCCCGCCGCATCATCGAGACCGGCATCCTGCGCGAAGCAGGCCGGCCGCTGCAATCGGTGGTGCGCAAGCTGCGCCAGCACATTGCCCAGGAGAAACAGGCGATTGAAGACGCCGACGCCGCCACCCGCTCTTTCCTGCTGGCCGACTTCCATGTCTGCCTGGCCGAATGCCTGGGGCAACGGCTGCTGTGCGATGTGCTGCGCGACCTGACCGCGCGCACCACGCTGGCAGCCTCGCTGTACCAGTCCAAGCACGACGCGGGCCAGTCCTGCGCCGAGCATGCGGGCATCGTGGCCGCGCTCGAAAAAGGCCAGCTGGAACTGGCCCGGCAGCGCATGCTGGACCACATTGGCAGCGTCGAAGCGGCGCTGGGCTCGTCGGCGCCGGACGCCTCCAGCAGTGACAGGCTGCGCGCGGCGCTCTCGCCGGTGGGGCGGCCCACCTTGCGCCGGGTAGGCTGACGCACCCTGCCATCAAGACCGGCTATGCGCCGCTGTTAACCCCCATACGGTTCAGTCAAGGACCCGTGAAGCTCCTTCCCCTTTCGGGGGAAGGCTGGGGTGAGGGCCAGCGACGACCAGGTCAGCACGGTGGCCCGACGCCCACGCCGTGAGCCCCCATCCCGGCCTTCCCCCTGCGGAGGAAGGAGACGATCGGCACTGCACGCGGTGCGCCAACTGAACCGTATTGCTGCCAACCCGCTAACCGACTAACCGACTAACCGGGTACCTGCCCGCCAGCCCTCACAGAAACCGCTCCAGCAGGCGGCGCGAGGCGCGGTCCAGCGCCGCCATGTCGGGCACGCTGTACTGCACGCCCTGGCTGCCCGAGATGAGCAAGGCCGTGCGCCCCAGCCGGCGTATGTCTTCCTCGCCCTTGAGCACAAAAGACGTGTCGCCCCGGTCGGTCTCCACCGTCCAGATGCTGGGCGTGGCAAAGGTCGACACGCTTTTCAGGCGCCGTATCTCGGGCACAAAGTCGCGCAGGGCCAACTCTTCCTGCAGCAGCGTGCGCAGCGCGGGCGGCAGCGCCTGCAACTGCTCTACCCAGGCCAGTTCATGGCCCTCGGTACTGACCAGCGAGATGCCTTCATCGGGCGCAGCCAGCGGGAACGCCCGCACGGGCACCACGCCGGCATGCTGCTCGCCGTTGGCGCCAATGAACAGCAGCCGGCCGGAGGGCTGGCGCATCAGCTGGAAAGCCGGGGAAGCTGTAGATGATGTCGAGGGTGTCGAGGGTGTCGAGGGGGAATTTGTCATGCTCAGGTTTTCACTCATGGGTTGCCCGCATGTTGTGCGGTATGGGCCAGTTGCGAGGTGGCCAGGGCTATCCGGCTCTCCTCGCCGTCCTGGCCGCCATCCTCGCTGTCCACCTGGCGCGCCTGCGCTTCATACAGCCGCCAGTAAGCACCCTGCTTCGCCATCAGCTCATCGTGCGGGCCGACTTCCACCACCTGGCCGCGGTCCATCACCACCAGCCGGTCGGCCTTGCGCAGCGTCGAGAGGCGGTGGGCAATGGCAATCGTCGTGCGGCCCTGCACCAGGTTGTCCAGCGCGCGCTGGATTTCCTTTTCGGTCTCTGTGTCGACCGACGAGGTGGCCTCGTCCAGGATCAGGATGCGCGGGTTGATCAGCAGGGCGCGCGCAATCGAGATGCGCTGGCGCTCCCCGCCCGACAGGCCCTGGCCGCGCTCGCCCACCAGCGAGTCATAGCCCTGGGCCAGGCGCAGGATGAACTCATGCGCATGGGCGGCGCGCGCGGCCGCCACGATCTCGGCGCGCGTGGCGCCGGGTTTGCCGTAGGCGATGTTCTCGGCAATCGTGCCGAAAAAGAGGAAGGGTTCCTGCAGCACCAGGCCGATGTGGCGGCGGTAGTCGGCCACGCCAAAGCGCCGGATGTCGGTGCCGTCTACTTGAATAGCGCCGTCGCTCACATCGTAAAAACGGCAAATCAGGTTGACCAGTGTGCTTTTGCCCGAGCCGCTGTGGCCGACCAGGCCGATCATCTCGCCCGGCTCGATCTGCAGGTCCAGGCCGCGAATGACGGACCGGTTGCCATAGCGAAAACCCAGGCCCTTCATCTCGATGCGGCCCTGCAGCGCGCCTATTTTCACCGGGTTGGCCGTCTCCGGCACGTTGGAGACATGGTCCAGGATGTCGAAAATCCGCTTGGCACCGGCCGCCGCCTTTTGCGTCACCGACACAATGCGGCTCATGGAATCCAGCCGGGTGTAAAAACGCCCGATGTAGGCAATGAAGGCCGTCAGCACACCGACCGTGATCTGCTGCTTCGACACCAGCCAGATGCCGAAAGCCCAGACCACCAGCAGGCCGATCTCGGTCAGCAGTGACACCGTGGGCGTGAACAGCGACCAGGTCTTGTTGAGCTTGTCGTTGACCACCAGGTTGTGCTGGTTGACCTCCCGAAAGCGTTGGGCCTCGCGCTTTTCCTGGGCGAAAGCCTTGACCACACGGATGCCGGGGATCGTGTCGGCCAGTACGTTGGTCACGTCGGACCAGACCCGGTCGATCTTTTCAAAGCCGGTGCGCAGCTTGTCCCGCACCACATGGATCATCCAGCCGATAAACGGCAGCGGCAGCAGGGTCACCAGGGCCAGCCACGGATTGATTGAGAACAAGATGACCGCGGTCATGAGGATCATCAGCACATCGGTGGCAAAGTCCAGCGCATGCAGCGACAGGAACACACAGATACGGTCGGTTTCGGAGCCTATCCGGGACATCAGGTCACCGGTGCGCTTGCCCCCGAAATAGTCCAGCGACAGCTCCAGCAGGTGGTCAAACGTGGCGGTGCGCAGGTCCGCACCGATGCGCTCGGACACCAGCGCCAGCAAATAGGTGCGTGCCCAGTTCAGCGCCCAGCCCAGCAGCGCCGCCCCCAGCAGCCCGGCGAGCAGGGCAATGACCTTCCAGGGCTCGATCTGCTGGCCGTTCTGGAACGGGATCAGGATGTCGTCCATCAGCGGAATGGTCAGGTAGGGCGGCACCAGCGTAGCCGCCGTGGAGGCCAGCGTCAGCAAAAAACCGGCCAGCAGCTGGTGGCGGTAAGGATGGGCGAAACGCCACAGGCGCAGCAACACCCAGGTGGACGGCGGCGTGTGCAGTTCGCGGGCGCAGGCCGGGCATTCCTCGCTGTCCGGCGGCAGCGGCAAATCGCATTCGGGGCACAGGGCGGCTTCGTCGGCCACGCCGGCCGCACCCGCCAGATCCGCCGTCACGACGGCGCCTTGCTGGGCAAACAGCCGCGCCAGGCGCAGCGCCTGCATATTGGCCCCCAGGGTAAACCGCCAACTCGCGAGCCGGCTGTGGGTATCGTGCAGCTCCAGCGTGCCCACGCCGGCATGGTCGAAATGGCGCAATTGCAAGCCCTGCCCGGGCGCACCCGCCGCGTCCGGGAGGGACCAGGCGTGCCAGTCGCCCTGCGGGCTGCAGGCCAGCAGGCGGCGGTCAGTCAGGGCGAGCAGGCCTTGGGCAAAACGAAGTTGCGGGTCCAGGTCAACCGCCAGGGTCGCCAGAACGTTTTCTTTGGTTGCAAGTTGTGAACGAAGCCCTGTCAGCGCAGGGTCGGTATGGCTGGAGTCGTCCACCGGATGGTTATGTTGCATTGTGTAATGAATTTCCTGGAGTCCGGCATCTGGCGCGGCTGGGTGTTCGGATTCGCGCGGATTGGCCCCGAAGCAGGGATTTTCGCCGAATGCGGGCCGTCGCATCGATGTTTACCTATTTCCGGACCGAAAATGGCGAATGCCTGCAAAATCAGCACTTTGCCCACTGCCGCCCGCTGCAATTAAAACCAGCAAACAAATAACGAAAATAACGAGACACAGGCAGGACCCCGAGACCCTCAAAGGCCTCCAACTGAAATCTATCGACACAACATGGGCATCCTGCATGGGCAGGACCGAAAACCCGATAACGTGCCGACAATTTTGCAAAACATGAGCAAACAGGACGACATCAAGCTACTGCGTATCAACTACCTGCGCGGCCCGAATATCTGGACCTACCGGCCCGTTCTTGAAGTATGGCTGGACCTGGGGGGCCTGGAAGACTGCCCCTCCAACCTGCTGCCCGGCTTCAATGACCGGCTGGTCGCCCTGCTGCCCGCCCTGCTCGAACACCACTGCGGCGTCGGCGAGCGCGGCGGCTTCATCCAGCGCCTGCGGGAAGGCACCTGGGCGGGCCACGTGCTGGAACATGTGGTGATCGAGCTGCTGAACCTGGCCGACATGCCGACGGGCTTTGGCCAGACACGCAGCACCTCACGGCGCGGCGTGTACCGCATGGTGTTCCGGGCGCGCGACGAACAGGTGGCCCGCACGGCGCTGGCCGAAGGCCACCGGCTGCTGATGGCCGCCATCAATGACGAAGCCTTCGGGCCGGCCGACGTACAGCTTGCCGTGGAGAAAATCCGCGCCAAGGTGGATGACTGCTATCTCGGCCCCAGCACGGCGTCGATTGTGGCGGCCGCCACCGACCGCCGCATTCCGCACATCCGCCTGAACGACGGCAACCTGGTCCAGCTGGGCTACGGCGCCAGCCAGCGCCGCATCTGGACCGCCGAAACCGACCTCACCAGCGCCATCGCCGAAGGGATTGCCCACGACAAGGACCTGACCAAAAGCCTGCTCGCCACCTGCGGCGTGCCCGTTCCGGAAGGCGAAATTGTCAGCACCGTGGAGCAGGCCTGGGAAGCCGCCCAGGACATCGGCCTGCCGGTGGTCGTCAAGCCCTCCGACGGCAACCACGGCCGCGGCGTCTCGCTGGACCTCAACACCCAGGAAGAAGTGGACGCGGCTTTCCGCGTGGCCGAGCCGCATGGCAGCGACGTGATGGTAGAGCGCTTCATACGTGGCCATGAACACCGCCTGCTGGTGGTGGGCGGCCGCGTCGTGGCGGCAGCCCGGGGTGAAACCGCCACCGTGACCGGTGACGGCAGCTCGACCGTGATGCAACTGGTGGACGCCCAGCTCAACACCGACCCGCGGCGCGGCCTGGAAGAAGACTTTCCCCTCAGCCGCATCGAAACCGACAAGGACGAAGCCATTGTGCTGGACCTGCAGCGCCAGGGCCTGACGCCGCACGCCGTTCCGGCGGCCGGCCGGCAGGTGCTGATCCAGCGCAACGGCAATGTCGCCATCGACTGCACCGACGAGGTCCACCCCGAGGTTGACCATATCGTGTCGCTCGCTGCGCGCGTCGTCGGCCTGGACATCGCCGGCGTGGATGTGGTGGCGCAGGACATCTCGCGCCCGCTGCACGCGCAGGGCGGCGCCATTGTCGAGGTCAATGCCGGGCCTGGGCTGCTGATGCACCTCAAACCCGCCGAGGGTTCGCCGCGGCCCGTGGGCCGCGCCATTTGCGACCACCTGTTTCCCGACACACCCGACCACGCGCCACAGGACGGCCTGAACAGCAGCCCCTGCGGCCGCATTCCCATCGTTGGCATTGCCGGCTCCGAGGGCACCCAGCGCATTGCGCGCCTGGTGGCCTGGCTGCTGCACCTGTCGGGCCGCTACACCGGCCTGGCCTGCCGCGATGGCCTGTTCCTGGACCAGCGCTGCGTGGATGCCTCCGACAGCGCGCACTGGGAAGCCGGCCAGCGCCTGCTGATCAATCGCACGGTGCAGGCCGCCGTGTTTGAAAACAGCGCCGAAACCATCTTGCGCAGCGGCCTGGCTTACGACCGCTGCCAGGTGGGCGTGGTCACCGACCTCGGCGGCGCCGCCGGCCTGGCCGAATTCGACATCACCGAAGACGAGCAGATGTTCCGGGTCATGCGCACGCAGGTCGACGTGGTGCTGTCCGGCGGTGCGGCGGTCCTCAACGCCGCCCATCAACGCATCGCGGACATGCATGACCTGTGCGATGGCGAAGTCATTTTCTACAGCGCCGACCCCAAGGCGCCCGCCCTCGCCGCGCATTGTGCCAAAGGCGGCCGCGCCCTGTATGTGCGGCAAGACCAGATCGTGCTGGCCACCGGCGCCACCGAAGCCTTTCTGCCCGGCCTGGGCAAGCTGTCGGCCTGGCGCGCGCGGCGCGACCTCAGTGAAAGCACGCTGCTGGCCGCCGTTGGTGCGGCCTGGGCGCTGGGCATTCCGCTCAATTTGATCGGCGCAGGCCTGGAAGCCTTTGAAACCACCCCTAAAACTGCCGGGAGTGCAGAGTAATGGAAGTGTCCCGCATCCGGGCCCTGCGCGGGCCCAACCTCTGGAGCCGGCACACGGCGCTGGAAGCCGTCGTGGCCTGCACGGCGGCCGAACGTTCGATAGACGACCTGCCCGGCCTTGAGCCGCGCGTGCGCGCGCTCTTTCCCGGCATCGGCGCGCTGCGCCAGACCGGCCACGGCGGCCCGGTCTCGCTGGCGCATGTGCTGGAAGCCTCTGCGCTGGCGCTGCAGGCGGCAGCCGGCTGCCCGGTCACCTTCAGCCAGACGGCCGTCACCGTGGAACCCGGCACCTACCAGGTCGTGGTCGAATACAGCGAAGAGGCCGTGGGCCGGCTGGCGCTCGAGCTGGCGCAGGCCCTGATTCACGCAGCCCTGCGCGACGCCGCTTTTGACCTCGACGCTGCCATCGCGCAACTGCGCGACCTCGACGAAGACGAGCGCCTGGGGCCCAGCACCGGCGCCATTGTCGATGCGGCCGTGGCGCGCGGCATTCCCTACCGGCGACTCACCAAGGGCAGCATGGTGCAGTTCGGCTGGGGCTCCAAACAGCGCCGCATCCAGGCGGCCGAAATCGACGCCACCAGCGCCGTGGCCGAGTCGATTGCCCAGGACAAGGACCTCACCAAAAAGCTGCTGCGTGCGGCCGGCGTGCCGGTGCCGCTGGGCCGGCCGGTCAGTGACGTAGAAGACGCCTGGGCCGTGGCCCGGCAGATTGGCCTGCCCGTCGCGGTGAAGCCGCAAGACGGCAACCAGGGCAAGGGCGTTACCGTCAACATCAGCAGCCGGGAACAACTGGAAAGTGCCTACCGCGCAGCGGCCGAGTATGGCGAGGTCATGGTCGAGACGTTTTTGCCGGGCAGCGACTTCCGCCTGCTGGTGGTGGGCGACAAGCTGGTCGCCGCCTCGCGGCGCGATCCGCCGCAGGTGGTGGGCGACGGCCTGCACACCGTGCGCGAACTGGTCGACATCGTCAACCAGGACCCTCGGCGCGGCGAAGGCCATGCCACCTCGCTCACCAAAATCCGCTTTGACGATATCGCCGTGGGCCGGCTCGAGGCGCAGGATCTCACGCCCGAATCGATTCCCGCCAAGGGACGCCGCGTCATCCTGCGCAACAACGCCAACCTGAGCACCGGCGGCACCGCGACCGATGTCACGGACGACGTGCATCCCGCCGTGGCGGCACGCGCCGTGGCCGCGGCGAAGATGGTGGGCCTGCACATCTGCGGCGTCGACGTGGTCTGCGAAAGCATGCTGCGCCCGCTCGAATCGCAAAGCGGCGGCGTGGTCGAGGTCAATGCCGCGCCCGGCCTGCGCATGCACCTCTCGCCCTCTTATGGCAAGGGCCGCGCCGTGGGCGTGGCCATGATCAACGAGCTGTTCCCGGCCGGCGGAAATGACGTGAATAACGGCCGCATCCCCGTGATTGCCGTGACCGGCACCAACGGCAAGACCACCACCACGCGCCTGATTGCCCACCTGATGACCGCGCACGGCCTGCGCACCGGCATGACCAACACCGACGGTGTCTGGGTCAATGGCCGGCAGACCGACAGCGGTGACTGCAGCGGCCCCAAGAGCGCCCGCAATGTGCTGATGCATCCCGACGTGGACGCCGCCGTCTTTGAAGTCGCGCGCGGCGGTGTGCTGCGCGAAGGCCTGGGCTTTGACCGCTGCGAAGTGGCCGTCGTCACCAACATCGGCAGCGGCGACCACCTGGGGCTCAACTACATCACCACGGTGGAAGACCTGGCGGTGCTCAAGCGCGTGATTGTGCAGAACGTCGCGTCCACCGGCTATGCGGTGCTCAATGCGGCGGATCCCATCGTCGCCGACATGGCTGCCACCTGCCCCGGCAAGGTGATTTATTTCGCAGCAGACCGCCACCACCCGCTCATGGCCACGCACCGCGCGCAGGGCAAGCGCACCGTGTACGTGGACGGCCCGATGCTGGTGGCCGCCGAAGGCGCGTGGGTCGAACGCATTCCGCTGACCGGCATTCCCGTGACGCGCGGCGGCAGCATTGGCTTTCAGGTCGAAAATGCCATGGCCGCGATAGCCGCAGCCTGGGCGACGGGCCTGAACTGGGACACCATCAAAAGCGGGCTGGCCAGCTTTGTCAACGATGCGCACAACGCACCGGGCCGCTTCAATGTGATGGACTACCGCGGTGCCACGGTCATTGCAGACTACGGCCACAACCCGGACGCCATGCGCGCACTGGTGGCGGCGGTAGACGCCATGCCCGCCGCATCCGGGCAGCGCCGCAGCGTGGTGATCAGCGGCGCCGGCGACCGGCGCGACAGCGACATCCGCGACCAGACCGTGATCCTGGGCGCCGCGTTTGACGACGTCATCCTTTACCAGGACGCCGCCCAGCGCGGCCGCGCCGATGGCGAAGTGATGGGGCTGCTGCGCGAAGGCCTGGAAGGATTACACAAGGCCAGCCGCACCAGCCGCATCGACGAAATCCGCGGCGAATTCCTGGCCATTGACACGGCACTGGCGCGCCTGCAACCCGGTGACCTGTGCCTTGTGCTGGTGGATCAGGTGCAGGAAGCGCTGGACCATCTGGCGCTGCGCGTGAAGGAAGCCAAAGACCAGCTGGTGGCTGCATCCTGAAGTGCATTCCGGTTTGCCGCGCGGGCAACAGTTCATGCAACAGCGCAGGGAACAACGCAGGCAACCGGAATCAATGACCAACCACGATCAACAACGGCCGAAGCCCATCAAAAACACGGGCTGACAGCTATAAACTTCATAGCGAACCAGCGTGGCAGGCACGCTAAACTCGGCCCATGACCTGGAACGCGACGCTCGCACTCGACTACACATGGCAAGCCGGCAAGACGGTTGCCCACTTTCGCCACAGCGGGCCGCTGCGTATTTTGCAAAGCCTCTATCCCGAGGGCGATGCGATTTGCCACAACGTGATCGTGCACCCGCCCGGCGGGCTGGTGGGCGGCGACACGCTGGACTTGCAATTCAGCGCCGGCGCCGGCGCACACGGCCTGGTCACCACACCCGGCGCCACGCGTTTTTACCGCTCCACCGGTGAGCCCGCGCTGCAGCGCACCCATCTGACGCTCAAGGCCGGCGCGCGCATGGAGTGGCTGCCGCTGGAGGCGATTTGCTACAGCGGCTGCCTCGCTGAAAACCACCTGACCATGACGCTGGCCCCCGGGGCCGAGTTGATCGGCTGGGACATCACCGCACTCGGCCTGCCCGCCGCCAACCTGCCCTTTGAACACGGCAGCTTTTGCCAGCATATTGAAGTGCCGGGCGTGTGGCTGGAGCGCGCGCGCATGCAGGCCAGCGACACCCTGCTGATGAGCAGCCCGCTCGGCATGGCGGGGCACCGCTGCATGGCCTCGCTCTTTTTTGTGGCCGGCAGCAAGCTCGACCGCAACCGCCGCCAGCAGGCGCTTGACACCGCGCGCCAGATCCTCGAAGCGCACCCGCTGTCTGCAACGGCGGGCGCCACCAGCCCCGATGGGCAGGTGGTGGTGGTCAGGGTGCTGGCGCCGGTGGTGGAGCCCGCCATGGCGCTGCTGCGGCAGGTGTGGCTGGCCTGGCGCAGTCATTTCTGGCAACAGGCCGCCTCCAGCCCGCGCATCTGGTCGATGTAAACGCCGGGTCGCAGAAACGCGGGCCTTCAGCTTCTTTTTCCGTCTTCTCCCGCCTATTCCCGTCCTGTTCCTGCTGTGCACTGGGCCATGCAGGAAAACCCTTGAAAGACCTGTCCTACAGCGGAATTCGTAGTGGGACGCGGTCTTGCTGGTGATTTCCTTTCATCCCATACAGAGCCGCTGCGCCAAACTACATGAACCGAAATGGAACAAGGAGTTTGACCATGCACTTATCAATGCCTATCCGCCACGACCATCACGTCCGGCTTAACCGCTTGGGCAAAGGCGTGGCTTGCTTCGGACTGGCTGTACTGCTGGCCATGACTGCCGCCACCGCTCAGATCGCCTCCGCGCAAATTGCATCCGGCACGACCGGTATTGATGCAACCGGTGATGCAAAAAGCGAAATGGCCGCCTGTAACAGCGGTAAAACCCAGCAAGACAGGGCCACCTGCATCACCGAGGTGAAAAATGCCAACGCTGCCAAGCGCGCAGGCAAGCTTGAAAACGGTGACGGCCAGTTTGCCGCCAACGCACTGAAGCGGTGTGAAGTCTTTAAAGGCGACGACCAGATTGCCTGCCAGGAGCGCATTGCGGGCAGCGGCAAAGCCCAGGGCAGTGTCGCCGGTGGTGGCGTGCTGCGCGAAGCAGAAATAACAGTGCCTGCTACGCAATAAAGTTAACCAGGTTGCCACTCGCTCCGCCGGGGTTTGATGAATTCACCGGATGGGGTAGAAGCAAAGTGGGCCGCTCGATGCGGCCCACTTCTTTTTCAACTCACCAAAAACTTCAGGCTAGCACTTCGACACAGAGGTATCGGAACGCAATGAAAGCGATGGATTCGGGCCCAGGCCTAGGCGCAAACCGCAGACATAGCCGTAGCTATGGCGAGGATTTGCAACGACGGCATGGGCTCGAAGGCGCGCTTTCATGTTTCGATATTTCTGGGTCGGAGTACTAGGGCTTGACCAGCCCGTCGGCCTTGAACATGGCCTTGATGCCGCGCACGGCCTGGCGGATGCGGGCCTCGTTTTCGATCAGCGCAAAGCGCACATGGTCGTCGCCATGGTCGCCGAAGCCGATGCCGGGCGACACGCACACCCTGGCTTTTTCAAGCAACTGCCTGGAAAATTCCAGCGAACCGAGCTTGCCATAGGCCTCGGGGATGCGGGCCCAGATGTACATCGAGGCCTTGGGGCAGTCCACCTGCCAACCCGCTTCGATCAAGCCCTTGTAGAGCACATCGCGCCGGCTCTGGTACTGCGCGGCGATCTCTTTCACGCAACTCTGGTCGCCTTCCAGCGCGGCGATGGCCGCCACCTGCAGCGGCGTGAAGGTGCCGTAGTCGTGGTAGCTCTTGATGCGGGCCAGCGCGGCCACTAGATCGGGGTTGCCCACCATGAAGCCGACGCGCCAGCCCGCCATGTTGTAGCTCTTGGACAGCGTGAAGAACTCGACCGCGATGTCCTTGGCACCCGGCACCTGCATGATGGACGGCGCCTTCCAGCCGTCGAACACGATGTCGGCATAGGCCAGATCGTGCACCACAAAAATGTCGTGCTTGCGCGCCAGCGCAATCACCTTCTCGAAGAACTCCAGCTCCACGCACTGGGCCGTCGGGTTGGACGGAAAGCCCAGCACCATCATCTTGGGCTTGGGGTAGCTGCCGCGAATCGCCTTCTCCAGCTCGGCGAAGAAATCCGTGTCGGGCGTCAGCGGCACGGAGCGGATGTCGGCCCCCGCGATCACCGCGCCGTAGATGTGGATCGGGTAGCTCGGATCGGGCACCAGCACGGTGTCGCCACGGTCCAGTGTGGCCAGCATCAGGTGCGCCAGGCCTTCCTTGGAGCCGATGGTGACGATGGCCTCGGTGTCGGGGTCTATCGCCACCTGGTAGCGGCTCTGGTACCAGTGCGCGATGGCGCGGCGCAGGCGCGGAATGCCCTTGCTGGCCGAGTAGCCGTGGGTGTCGGGCCGCTGCGCCACCTCGGTGAGCTTGGCCACGATGTGCGCGGGCGTGGCGCCATCGGGGTTGCCCATGCTCATGTCGATGATGTCTTCGCCACGCCGGCGCGCCGCGAGCTTGAGCTCGGCCGTGATGTTGAAGACGTAGGGAGGAAGGCGGTCAATGCGCGCAAAGCGGCGCTTGCCTGAAGAGGAAGCGGACATAAAAAACTTTCACGTAAGCGCCCGGAACCGTCCGAGCGACGTGGCCGGCAATGAGGCCGGCCCACCGCCATCGTAACCGACGGCGATGCCGGTCGACTGGTAGGCACCGAGCTCATCGGGCTTCCATAAGAAACCACGATGAATCCGCCTTGGCCGTTGCAGCAACTATGTCGTGTTGACGGTCATTGTGGAGAGTGCGGATGCGTGGTGTCACCCCCGAGCGGTCAGTCACGAATTGTTCTTCGAATGAGCCCAGCCCAGCACAGCACAGCGAAAAGTCAGCCATTCAGAACCAACCCCTACTTTCCGGGAGGGCTATTGCATGGGCAGATAATTTGTAAGGGCCGCGGGAGCGCTATGCTCGCACCCCCGCCAAATGCGCGAGGCGTCAGCGGGCGTAGCATTCCATGCGTTCGGTATTGGGTGTTGAAGAGTCGCCCGCCTTGTGCGGCGGGTAAGGAGTGTCACCATGGCCGCGCTGGTTACCGCGAAACCTCCAGGCAAGCCAAGACCTCGCATAAGGCTGTCGCGCAATGGACCATACCTGGTCACCGTCGATGACCTGACAAACTCAAAGGGAGAGCGGCTCGAAGGGTGGTACGGCGTCGCGTTGTGTCGTTGCGGCGCATCGAAGAGGAAGCCGTTTTGTGACAGCTCCCATATTCGGATCGGGTTTTCGGACGAGCGGCACCCGGACCGCACGCCTGATGGCGTCGTGGACTACCCGGGCGCCGCCATTGTTGTGAGCTTCAACCGTCTTCAGTGCTCGGCGTCGGAGCGGTGCGCCAAAACGCTTCCGCTGGTCTTCCGCGATGGCGAAAAACCCTGGATCCAGCCGGATCGGGCAGACGCGGACACCATCATCGAGGTCGTTCGACACTGCCCGTCAGGCGCGCTTCGATACACACGGCACGGCCAACCCGGACCAACTGACGTGGCTGCTCCGAGCATTCATATCGCACGAAACGGCCCCTATGAGGTTCAGGGGTTTGATCTTGACACCGAGAACTGGAGCGAAGGCGCCTCGCGTGAGCGCTTTACCCTCTGCCGCTGCGGCGGATCGAAGAACAAGCCATTTTGCGACGGTACGCACCGGAACATCAACTTTCAGGACGACAGCAACTGAATCAGCGGATGGGCGGCTTGTTTTCGTCCGACCCAACACGGGTGAGGCCGGCGTGTCAGGCAGCGTTGCCCCAACCGTCAGCCTGACCCTTTTACAGGGACTTCCCACGAAGTCAGGCACGGTCCACGATAGTTTTTCCGTGGTGACGGCTTTCTTGCGCTGGCGTTCCGCTCAAGCTTCGATCCACAGTTCCAATTCATCATCTAGCGCGAGTTCCTCGCAATTGGGCAGCTTCGACGGCCCACCCCGGTCGATCACAAGAAAATCGCAAACCGAGTGCAGGGGCAGCACCGGGTGATGCCATGTCCCGCGTGCAAAATTGACACCTTGGCCAGGGGATGCACGAAAGCAGTGGATGTGCTGTGCGCTCAGCGGCGTGTCGGCCGCGGCCACAATCACCAGATAGGGTTGGTTTCCCATCGGAATGAACGCTTGGCTGCAGATCGGGTGGCGCTCGAGCAGCCGCAGACGCAAGGGCAAGTTGCATGGCTGCGCGCGGAAAATGCTAATGACCGGATGGCCATGCTCGGCAGCCACGTCCACCGTTGCCAGATCGTGGTACCGCGTCGCGTCCCCCTGGTTGACCGTGAACTGCTCGGCCGAATCGCTGGCCTCAATGACATCGCCGTAGCGGCGAAACGCTCCCGCGCCGAGAGGTTCGATGGGCATGACGTGGCGACGGGTTGACATGGTGGCGACCTTCAGAGGTGGGGGTGGCGAGATCGAAAGGGACGAGCGACATGCAGATAGTTGGCAACTGTTGTTTTGCACAGCATAAGGCGTTGCCCGGTTGTCACGGCTCGCCGAACATCCATGTTGCCTCATTTTTTAGCATAATCCGCCAACCCAGTGCTGGCGGTGCTTTGGGGACTTATCCAAAAAGTTATCCACAGCGTAGGCCACAGGCAGCGGGGACAACTGATTGAAGCGTTTGCGAGAATCTGGGCCAACATCGCACCGCCGCCAAAAGCTGACTGTCAACTCCAAAGTCGGCTATGGAGCATGCCGCGCACCCGCATTGCTTTAGGAGGGACGAGTCATGTCGGAGATTGAAAAAGACCAGGTCGTTGGCGTGCTGAACCGGATACTTGAGGCCGAGCTCGCCGGCGTCGTCCGCTACACCCACTACTCATTTCTGGTATTCGGGTTTGGCCGTATTCCGGTTGTTGCCTGGTTGCGCGAACAGGCCACTGAATCGCTGCTGCATGCCCAGCAGGCCGGAGAATGGATCACCACGCTCGGCGCCTATCCGTCGCTTGCGATCGGCAAGCTGCTGGACAGCCACACCTTTGATATCGCCGCGATCCTGCGCGAGTCACTGGAAGCCGAGATGGGTGCCTTGAAGCTGTACCGCGAGCTATTGACACTGGTGGAGCATCGCTCCGTCGCGCTGGAAGAATATGCTCGCCAGATGATCCAACTGGAAGAGCTGCATGCCGGGGACGTGGACAAGATGCTGCGCAAACCGGGACATGCCGCGGCGTTCGCCCAGCCCCAAGGTTGACGGGAGCGGGTGCGGGTAGAGGCCTGACCGGGACCGGCAGTGACGGCCCCGCCCGCAGAGCTGGCGAAACCGGAGCCCCGAACGCCTTGGGAGAGTGTGCGGCATCGGCGGATCCCTACAACGGCATCAGTCCCATCCGACAGACCGAGGTCCCGCGATGAGTACGATTTGAGTTGTTTGGACGGCGGCGGATGCCGGGTGCTCAACTCTTCAGGAGACACGAAATGACCAGCAAGAACACGATCTGTCTGTGGTACGACGGCGACGCCGCTGACGCCGCAAAATTCTATGCCGAAACATTCCCTGACAGCGCTGTCGGCGCCATCCTCCGCGCACCGGGCGACTATCCCGACGGCAAGCAGGGCGATGTCCTGACGGTCGAGTTCACCGTCGCCGGCATTCCCTGCATCGGGCTGAACGGCGGCCCGTATTTCAAGCACAACGAGGCCTTCTCTTTTCAGATCGCGACCGACGACCAGGCCGAAACCGACCGCTTGTGGAACGCGGTCGTCGGCAACGGCGGCCAGGAAAGCGAGTGCGGCTGGTGCAAGGACCGGTGGGGATTGTCATGGCAGATCACCCCGCGCGCCCTCACCGCGGCTGTATCCGACCCCGATCGCGCGGCGGCCAAGCGCGCATTCGACGCGATGATGACCATGAAAAAGATCGACATCGCCGCGATAGAGGCGGCACGGCGGGGCTGAAACCTGTCCTCAAGTTGATGGCGCATGTCCCGCGCGTTCTCCGCACATTCTCCGCAAGTTCTCTCCTGTTCAGCTGTGAGGGGATGGCTGCCCGACCGGTTCTGGCCGGGTGCGGATGCTTCGGTTGTTGAAATCGTCGCCATATTGCAGGCAAGCGCTATCATGGTGCGATAACAAAGACGCGAGAACTTCCATGAATACGATTCTCAAGACCGCAGCAGCGCTTACCTCAGTGTTCATTCTGCTGGGCCACGCCCAGGCCGCCTCAGAGGAACCCGCGGAGTCAAGCACGAGCACCGCGCCTGGCGTCGTTGACAAGGTGGGAAATGCGGTCGCGCGAGGCGCAAAAGCCGCTGCCAGCGGCGTCGAGCGTGGGGTGAAGGCAGCAGCCAGCGGCATCGAGCGTGGAGCCAAGGCAACGGCCCGCGGAGTCGAGCATGGCGCAAAGGCAACTGCGAGCGCGGCTAACCGCGTTGCCGGCAAGGTGGGCGGTTCACCCGCCTCCTCGCCGGCATCCTCACCCTCACCCGCTACCGACAAATAACGGAACGGTGGTCGCGTGAGTTCAGCCGCACGGGCGCCCAACCCGTCGATCAGTTGGTGCCTGCAATGCAGTGAAATTGGTCTTTCGGCAGCCTCCCCCAAATGGAGGGATATTCAAACCACAACGTTTGGTCGAGAATCGCTATAAATGTGGGACGAGCCATTTCTTACAATTTGCCGGGTTTGTCGCTATTTTTAATGGCACAAACTATCCAAGTGAGACAAGCCTAACTGCCAGTTTCGTAGTGAAAGTCGCCACGTTATACCGCTGCACCTTGCGGTCTACATTCGTTAGGAGCAACGGTAACTTCAGAGGAGAACGCAATGCGAACGACTCATTGGCTGATGACCGCAATACTTGGACTGCTGCTTTCGGGCTGTGCGGGTGTCAGTACCGCCCCGACACCGGAAGTGCGACAGGCATTGGCTCCAACCGGCAAGCTTCGCGTTGGGCTCCAGCAGAGCAATCCCTTGAACATGACGCGGGACTCCGTGTCGGGTGAGATGAAGGGGCTGGGATTTGACCTCGGAAAAGAGTTGGCCCGGCGCATAGGGGTTCCGTTCGAACCGGTTCTGTACCCATCGATCGGAGCCCTTCTCGACGGTGGGAAATCCGGGGCTTGGGACGTGTCCCATTTCGGGTTTAGTCCTGAGCGGGCGAAGGAGTTTGATTTTGCCGCCGTGCACCTGGAAGTCGAATTCGGCTACCTCGTCCCTGGCGGTTCTTCCATCTCGACGATGGCTGATGTGGATCGCCCCGGGATTCGAGTTGCCGTGCAGGAGAAATCCGGCCCGGATGTCTTTTTCACTCGCGCACTGAAAAATGCAGTGTTGGTCCGAGCACCAAGCAACCCTGGCGCATTGGAGGCGCTGAAATCCGGGAGAGCAGACGTAATGGGCAGCATCAAGCCAATCCTGTTCGAGATGTCGAATCAATTGCCCGGTTCTCAGGTTCTCGACGGTCGGCCCGGCATCGATCCACACGCCATGGCGATGCCCAAGGGACGGGATCTCGGCATCACGTACTTGCGCCAGTTCATTGAAGACGCGAAGTCCGAGGGTTTGGTTCAGGCCGCGGTCGAAAGAGCCGGATTACGCGGCGTGGTTGTGACCCCACATAAATGATGCTCTCTAACCACGGCTTGGACAGCGACGCCCGTAAAGCGGGTGCGCGTCAAGCTGGCCGTTAAATGACGGTTATCGGTCGTCCCGAATCTCTGGAGTCAGTCTCAGCCAGGCATTCAGCAATACGCGTTGGACCGCCAGGTGTTGGCACCGGTCCACAACATTGCGACATTGCGATCAAAGAAGTGCTGGTTTCATGCCTTGGTGCTCATATCGCCACCAGCTGCCGGACACCATTGGCTTCCATGTCCTTGCCTTGGCCGCGCGCGATGAATTCGCCGCGCTCCATCACCAGGTAGTCGTCGGCCAGCTCCTGCGCAAAGTCGTAGTACTGCTCCACCAGCAGAATCGCCATGTCTCCCCGGTCGGCCAGCATGCGGATCACGCGGCCGATGTCCTTGATGATGCTGGGCTGTATGCCCTCGGTCGGCTCGTCCAGGATCAAGAGCTTGGGCTTGGCGGCCAGCGCGCGCGCAATCGCGAGCTGCTGCTGCTGCCCGCCCGAGAGGTCGCCGCCGCGGCGGTTCAGCATCTGCTTGAGCACGGGGAACAACTCATACAGTTCAGCAGGAATCGGTGTGCCCGCGCTTTTGTAAGCCAGGCCCATGCGCAGGTTTTCTTCCACCGTCAGGCGCGCAAAAATTTCGCGGCCTTGAGGGACGAAGCCTATGCCGGCCCTGGCGCGTTCATACGGTGTCGCACCCTGGATCTGCTTGCCATCGAATTCGATGGTGCCGGTCTTGATGGGCACCAGGCCCATGAGCGACTTGAGCAGCGTGGTCTTGCCTACGCCGTTGCGGCCCAGCAGCACCGTGACCTTGCCAAGGTGGGAGTCCATGCTCACATCGCGCAGGATGTGGGAGCCGCCGTAGTATTGGTTGATGTTTTTCACTGTCAGCATGGGACTACTCCGAAGTTTATGGGCCTTTGCTGAGGGTGGAGGCCGGGACTCGCCCCGGCGGGCGACTTACTTTTCTTTGCTTCGCTGTATGGACTGGGCACATACGCAACAGGTGTTCGGAGACATAGGAAACACTTCTTCAGCGCCATTGGCGCAAGGAGAAGGGCATGCCTTGGCAACCGAGAGACCTGATGGACATCAAACGCGAATTCGTGGCACTGGCCTTGCAAGAAGGCGCCAACCGGCGCGAGCTGTGTCGGCGCTTTGGCATTGGCGCGAAGGCCGCAT
>NZ_JBFUJO010000018.1:0-119837 GCF_056401355.1 Polaromonas sp. P4_F4
CTATATGGCCGCCGCCAAGGTAGGGGGCATTCATGCCAACAACACTTATCCGGCAGAGTTCATTTACGAGAACCTGATCGTGCAGGCTAATGTGATTCACGCGGCCCATACTCACGGGGTGCAGAAGCTGCTGTTTCTGGGTTCCAGCTGCATCTATCCCAAGCTGGCGCCGCAGCCCATGGCGGAGGATGCCTTGCTAAGCGGCAAGCTGGAGCCTACCAATGAGCCCTATGCCATTGCCAAGATCGCCGGCATCAAATTGTGCGAAAGCTATAACCGGCAGTACGGACGCGATTACCGCAGCGTCATGCCGACCAACCTTTACGGTCCGGGCGACAGCTATCACCCTGAAGACAGTCATGTAATTCCGGGCCTGCTGCGCCGCTTTCATGAGGCCAAGATGGCAAACGCACCGGAAGTTTCCATCTGGGGTACGGGTACGCCCAGGCGCGAGTTCCTGTACGTGGACGATATGGCCATGGCCAGTGTGCATGTCATGAATCTCGACCCTGCCATTTACGCCGCTCATACCCAGCCCATGCAAAGCCACCTGAATGTGGGATCTGGCAGCGATGTCACGATCGCCGAGTTGGCTCACACGGTGGGTAAGGTGGTCGGCTACGAGGGCAAGATCGTCTTTGATTCCACGAAATTGGATGGCACTCCTCGCAAGCTCATGGATTCCGCGTGTCTTCGCAGTCTGGGCTGGCAGGCCCATATTGGGTTGCAAGAGGGGCTGGCGGTGGCCTATCAAGACTTCCTGAAGAACAAAGCATGAGCAATACCAAGGCGCCCATGGCGCAACCCAAAGTCGCACTGATAACAGGCACCCGCAAAATCATCCGCGGTCTGCCCAATATCAGTCAGGGCCTCGAAGATTGCCTGTACATGGGCAATATCGATGCGCTGCGCGACTGGGAGCGCCAAGGATTACGTACGCATGCAATGGATGCTGTTGCAGCAGGAGCAACCCGAAGACTTTGTGATTGCTGCGGGTGTGCAATACCGCGTGCGCCAGTTCATCGAATAGACCGCAAACGCCCTGGGCATGCAGCTGCGCTGGGGGGCGAAGACGTCAACGATGTTGGTTATTGGACAAACCGTCATTCCCGCGAAGACGGGAATCCAGTGCCCCCCGAACCGGTAATCCGCATCGATCTCGGTTATTTCCGCTCCACTGAAGTAAAAACCTTGTTCGGAGATCCCACCAAAGCCAAACAAAAACTCGGCTGGGTGCCTGAAATCATGGCCCAGGAAATGTGTACCGAGATGGTCGCAGGCGATCTGGCTGAAGCCAGGCAACACGCACCGCTAAAAAAATATGGTTATTTAGTGAACGTAAGTGTGGACTAGTTGTGTTGCACGTACCATTAAGAAAAGCCAGTTCTGGTGCGCTCATTAATGATATTCGATAAGCTTTGGGATATAACCCAACGCGCGGTCAATATTCTGCGCAGATCACCGCACGGCTTACCTGAGATTGCCCGGCGATCTAGGGCGCGTTATCGACTCATTGCGTTTTCTGGCGCTACTGCCATTGCGACCAAGGTTGTTACTGCGCTAGTTGGATTGGCTAGTGTCCCCATGATTGTTCATTATGTTGGTAAGGAGCAGTTTGGGCTTTGGATGGTAGTTAGCTCTTTAGTGGTTTGGATGCAATTGGCTGACTTTGGCATCTCCAATGGTTTAACTAATGCCTTAGCCGAGGCCCATGGTCGCGACGACCCGGCAGCTGCAAGCGCATACTTGTCATCAGCCTTTGCGGCGACAGTACTGATAGCATTGATTTGCCTGCTTCCGCTGTGGGCTGTTTATCTTTGGGTACCGTGGGGAAAAGCTTTGAACCTCACTCAACCAGATTTGGTAGCAATGGCAGACGATGCCTTCCTTTTGGTGGGGTTGGCATTTGTCATTAGCATTCCTGTGTCTTTAGTTACCCGCGTCTATATGGCCTATCAGCGCAGCTACGTCATATCCATATCGCAAGCATTGTCGTCGGTTATTTCTTTTTTTGGAATGTGGTTGGCTGTGCAATATGGCACCAATTTACTGGGACTGGTCGCGATCGCAGTTTTTACACCAGTGTTATTCAATTTGGGGTTGTGGCTATTAATTTATAATTTAGATGCAGCGCTAAAACTGCAACGCCAAGGCATCAATAGAAAAGCAATCTCACGGGTGGCAAGCTCAAGCGTGCCATTATTTTTATTTCAGTGTGGTGCGTTGCTGGTGAATCAACTTGTCAATATCATGATTGCCAGGTTGGCGAACATTTCGGTTGTAGCGGACTACAACATGATATTGCGCGTTTATCTATTTGCTTTTTCTATTGCCGCGGCACTCAGCAGTCCGTTCTATGCAGCCATTCGTGATGCCTTCGAGCGTACTGATATTCGTTGGGTTAGAAAAGCCATTCAACGAAGTCTCATTTTGCGGATACTTGCATTGGTTCCTTTTTCACTGGCGCTGATATTTTTTGGCGACTCAATTATGCGTGGTTGGATTGGCGCTGGAAGTGCAAATGCCATAGGCTTTTGGGGTTGGTCTTGTGTGGTTTTATCATTGTTTTTTGTTTCTATCAGTTCTCTACTGAGCGAGACTCTAAGTAGTCTGGACGATATCTGGTCACAGATCGGTATGGTGTTTTTATCCGCACTCATCGTGATATTTTTGATGTACTTCCTTATTCCAACATGGGGTGTCCCAGGCGTTTTTTTTGCTATGGCAGCATCAACATGCATTCCAATACTCTGGCTGATGCATCGAGTGAAGAAAAAAATCGCTGTCGTATAAATTTTCCTCCTGAAAATTATGCATTTATATTCAAATAATTCTGAAATCCAATGCCAGACACCCTTAAAAAAATTTACGTGAATATTAAAGCGGATGCCACTCATATAAGGCGAAAGCCAATTGCCTTATTGTATGGTCTTGTTTTTTCATGGGTTAATTTACTTCGTGCAGCGTATAAGAATGGGCCAGGTGTTAAATTCCGCGTGGCAATCGCTTTATCGGCATTGCGATGGATTGGGTCGCGATTATCCAAGGGTGAAGTTTATAGATTGTTCACTTCACCGATGGATACCTTTCGCTACTTTGAGTTTGATTTTTTTTGGAAATCTATTTCACAACGAAACGCAATCGGAGATTATTTAGATGTTTCGTCGCCGCGAATGTTTTGTTGGCGAGTTATTGCCAGTGGTAAAACGCACCGTACAGTTATTTTAAATCCGGATGCCAAAGATTTGGCTGCTAGTGTTAATTTGTTTAAAGCTATTGGAATCGACAAAAAATGTGAGTTTTGTAGTGACCTCATTGGTGAATTTAAAGAGTCGCCCAATTCATTTGATTTGGTAACTTGCATCTCGGTGCTAGAGCACATACCTGACGAAGCCTCAATCAACGCGTTGCAAGCCATGTGGAAACTTGTAAAGCCAGGCGGACAATTGCTTCTCTCAGTACCTTGTGCGGCTACAGCATTCGAAGAATTTATTAATTTCAATGAGTATCATCTGCTTCAAACACAGAGTGATGGCTATGTATTTGGTCAGCGGTTTTATGATCAAAAGTTAGTTGAGGATCATATTTTCGGTGTCGTGGGTCGACCTGCGCGCATGGCGGTTTTTGGAGAAAAAATTGAGGGAACATTCGTACGTGATCGTGAGCGTAAACTTTCAGACTCAGACTACCCTTTCTGGCGAGAGTCGTGGATAATGGCCTCGGAGTATCAATACTTTGACCGCATTGAAAGTATGCCTGGTCTTGGCGTTGTCGCTTTTGAGTTTGTCAAGCGATGAAGATAGCCGTTATCGATCATGTTGGTAATCACGGTGGGGGTAGCCGGGTCGTGCGGGCGCTGCTGCCTGCTCTAAAGCAACTGGCTCCAGAACTTGAAATAACTTACTTTGGCAATCCCGCAGCCATACAGCGAGAGAACTCAGCCGAGGAATTTACCGCACTGAATATTCAGGTGCGTGCGCTGAAGTCCCTGTTGCTAAGCAAAGGCGCGGTTATTAAATCGAGTTACGTTCGGCGGGCAATTCAGTTATTGCAAGATCGATGGCTTGCAAATCAAAGTTGGCTACCTTTTGTATTGTCTGGTAACGTTTCTAAGGAAATTGTCGCTTGTGTCGAGGGGTTCGATCTTGCGTTTTACCCATGGCCCTTCTTGCTTGAATTTCCAAAGTTGGATTGTCCATCAGTAGGTATTTTTCACGACTTTAATTACAAATATTACTTTGGTGGATCATTCGTTTTTTCCGCTGAGCAACGTGCCCAGTTGGAAGCTGAAATGCCTGTTTGGCTGGCCAATACAACACCTGTGGTATCGACAAATTTCATGGCATCTGAATTGGCATTCTTTTATCCTGAAGCTGCTCATAAAACTAAAGTCGTCCATTTGGCACCGATGGGCAGTGTGGATTTGATCGAGCCAATGCAGGCTCAAAAGGTGGTAGCACAACTCGGCATTCATGATCAGTACATTCTCTACCCCACACACCTATGCAGTCATAAGAATCTGGGGCCATTGACTTCTGCGATGGCAATATTGCGGGAGCAAGGCCGCCAGATACAGCTTGTACTTACAGGTGCTGGAACCGAAGCTATATCGGGTAATGCGAGTACGATTGGAGTGCGACTTGACATAAATGGCGGGGATGTTCAGGGGCTTGGGTACGTTTCCAATTTTCAAATGGATGCACTCGTTCAATGTGCACTGGTTGTTGTCAGTCCGTCGCTCTATGAAGCTGGCAATGGCCCAGGGTTGGACGGGTGGGGCAGAGGTACGCCGGTGGCAATGTCAAACATCCCTGCTTTTTTGGAACATCTGGACGTTTTTGATGTTCGAGCTCAAGTATTCGACCCACGTAGCCCTCAGGATATTGCGAAAAAAATCGCCTTCATTCTTGATCATGGTGAGATCGCCCGTGAAGATGCAGAACACTCGCGTAATGCCTTGAGTCGATTGACATGGAGGAATACCGCTGAGGCGTATTTGAATATTTTTCAAAGTGTAATAAAGCAATGAACATGATTAAATACCCCATTTACCAACCCAGCCTAACTGGCAACGAAAAAAAATATGTCAACGAGTGCCTTGACTCCACATGGATTTCGTCCAAGGGTGAATTCATACAGCGCTTTGAACAGTCTTTCAGCCATTTCACCGGGGCGCGCAATGCCGCCACCTGCAGCAACGGCACTGTTGCCATCCATTTGGCCCTCATTGCCCTGGGTATCGGCGCGGGTGACGAAGTCATTGTGCCCACCCTTACCTACATTGCCTCGGTCAACGCCATTGTTTACACCGGCGCAACGCCCGTCTTTGCCGACAGCGTGGCGTCAACCTGGCAGGTCAGTGTGGACGACGTGCGCGCCAAAATCACCCCCCGCACCCGCGCCATAATGGCCGTGCATTTGTATGGACACCCCTGCGACATGCCCGCCCTGCGAGCACTGGCTGACGAACACGGACTGTTTTTAATTGAAGACTGTGCCGAAGCCTTTGGCAGCTACATTGGAACGCGCCACGTTGGCAACTTTGGCCACATTGCCACCTACAGCTTTTTTGGCAACAAGACCATCACTACCGGCGAAGGCGGTATGGTCACAACGGACGACGACACCCTACATGATCGTGTGGTCCATTTCAAAGGCCAGGGCTTGGCTAAGCACCGTCAGTATTGGCACGACGTGGTGGGCTATAACTACCGCATGACTAATATCTGTGCAGCCATTGGCTTGGCTCAGTTGGAACAGGCACAGTTATTTTTGCAAAAGAAGCGCGCTATTGCGCTGAACTATGCGCGGTATCTGGATCAGATAGGGCTGGACTACCTGAGAGAATCACCTGGCGTTACGCATTCATTCTGGATGTTTGCCATGCTTGTGCCAGATGCCAACCAGCGCGACCCTTTGCGCGATGTGCTTCAAACCGCAGGCATTGAAACCCGCCCCGTGTTTTACCCGGTACACACCATGCCCATGTATTCCCAGCGATTTCAAAGACATCCTGTGGCAGAAAACATTGGTTGGCGTGGCATCAACTTGCCCAGTTCGCCGGATATTTCGGTTGAAGGGCAAGAGTTCATTCTCGGAAAAGTCAAGGATTTCTTTTCGCCTCAAAAGTCATGAATCTTATTTTTGGTGCCAGTGGACACGCCACCGAGATTGAGTGGCTCACCCAAGTGTGTGAAGCTCCCGCCGGTCAAACCTGGCGTGCCGACAGCTTTGTGATGCCAGACACTTGCCCTCAAACGCTGCATGTTGGGCTGCCGGTGTTGACCGAATCCCAAGTGCTGCTACGGGGTGGACCTTTTAACGGCTTCCTTGCGCTGGGAAATCCCCGTTTGCGCCAAAAAGTCTGGCATAAATTTGACTCACCGCTGGCGGCGTGGCCTCTACTGATCCATCCAACCGTCACATTTGATAGCAGGTCAGGCAGAGTCAGCCTAGGCGCGGGTTGTATTATTTTTCCGGGGTGCACACTGACTAGCCAGCTTGGCCTGGGTTGCCACGTGCACGTTAATGTGGGCTGCAGCATCAGCCACGACGTGCGCATTGCAGACTTTTGCACCCTCTCGCCGGGCGTGCACCTGGCAGGCAAAGTCAGCCTGGGCGAGCGCGTCTTTTTAGGCATGGGTGCGGTGGTCATTGAAAACATCCACATTTGTGCCGATGCCATCATTGGTGCTGGTGCTGTGGTTGTGTGCGACATTGTAGAGCCCGGTACTTATGTGGGCATACCGGCCAAAAAAATCAAATGAGCAGGTTCAGGCATGCATATCGGCGTTAGTGCACACGGGTTTGTCGGCTGGGGCGGGGGCGTTGGATTTATTGAAAATCTGCTMTTTGGCTTGGTCGCAGTGCCCGACAAGGTGACCAAGATCACCGTTTTTGTACCTGCACAGAGGGAATTGCGCCAGCTGGCAGGCAGGGTAAAAAGAGCAGCTTTTCAACCGTCCCAAGCGATTCGGCATTTGTGGGGCACAACACATAACCTTACTCCTTGGCGGACGGCGCCAGCACTGTTCGCCAAAATTTGCCCAGTTGTCATGCGCTATGACGGCACATCGAAAAGTTTGAGTCAGCTTTGCCAACGTTTGAGGGTGGATGTGTTGCTGCCCAGTATGACGCCATTGCGAAAGTTCGGTACACCGTGGGCCGGCTATTTGTTTGACTGCCAGCATAGGTATTACCCTCAATTTTTTGGCTCAAACGAAATTGCCAATCGTGACCGCGACTTTGCACAAATGCTGCGCACCGCAAGTTGCGTCATAGTTAATGCCCAAGCTGTAGTAACCGACCTTGACACTTTTTTCCCTGATAAAAAAGCAAATATCTCCGCACTTCCTTTTTCACCACTGATGCGATCTGAAAATATCATGTCTGTCTTGGCGCAAACCCCCTTAGTTAGAAAAAAATACGATACTGGCGAGCAGTACTTCATTATTTCAAACCAATTTTGGATTCATAAAGACCATAAAACTGCGTTCAAAGCCTTTGCACTAGCAATTCAGGATGATGCCCTATCTAGTTATAGGCTAGTTTGTACTGGCGCGATGGAAGACTACCGTTTTCCGGGTCATTTTTCAAAGTTACAAGCATTACTTACATCGTTGAATATCAAAGACCGAGTTATTTTTACAGGTTATATTGATAAATTAGAGCAATTAGCCCTGCTTAATGGAGCCGATCTGATGCTGCAGCCAACGTTGTTTGAAGGCGGGCCAGGCGGTGGTGCGGCATATGATTCGGTAGCGTTGGGGGTTCCAAGTGTGTTGTCTGATATACCGGTCAATTTGGAAATTAATGACTCGACGGTTAGATTCTTTAAAGCAGGTGATGAGCAATCTCTAGCTAATGCGATTAAGCTGCAAATTCAGAGCAAAGCACTTCGACAGAACATGGATGAGCTATCACAGAAAAGCGGTGACTATGCACGCAAGCTGGGTTTAAGCTTGTTCGACATTGCTAGCACTTGTGCTGGAAGCTGTTGAGAAACAGGTTGAGTCTGCGTAATTTACCTTATGCCCGCTTTAAATATGCGTATCAAGTTTTCAACCTGAATCCGTGACCTCAAAACCCAGCCACTGCTTCCTAGCCTGAATTACGTCAATATTTCTAAAAAACTACGTGAAATCAGTCCTATCAGCCGTCCACAGTATCTCGAAAGCCCACTCGCGTGGATTTTCTGGTGATACTGCGCCGCTGATGCCAAATTGCGCGCAGGACTTTTTCTGCCCAGTCAGCCCTGGCGGAATAAATTTCGTATTACTAGATTTTCTGAGTGCTGCTGAACCGCTACGCCGTCTTGAGCTGGTACGGATTGGATTTTGAGAAATTAACTTTGCAGTGGCGACCATAATGAGCACCGAAAATCCTCCACTGATCAGCACGATCATCGCCGTATACAACGGAAGTGAAACGCTGCAGCAGTGCCTTGACAGTGTCACGCAGCAAACATATAAAAATACTGAACTGATTGTTATTGATGGTGGTTCCACAGATGGGACGGTGGATTTGCTGACGGCCAACCAGGAAAATATCGCTTATTGGATTTCAGAGCCTGACCGTGGCATATATAACGCCTGGAATAAGGCGCTGACTCAAGCACGGGGTGACTGGATTTGCTTCCTGGGTGCAGATGATTTTTTTTGGAATGAGCGCGTCTTAGCTCAGATGAGTGAGCAACTGCAAAAGCTTCCACCCAGTATCCGTGTGGCTTATGGTCAGGTGATGTTGCTCAGCGCTGCAGGAAAAGCAATATATCCAGTGGGTGAATCCTGGCGAAAAATAAAGCGACGATTCGGAAATGTCATGTGTATTCCGCACCAGGGAGTGATGCACCGGCGTAGCCTGTTTGAAGAGCGGGGGGCATTTGATGAAACGTACCGAATCGCTGGTGATTACGAGTTATTGCTGCGAGAATTAAAAATGGCTGATGCCATGTTTATTCCCGACTTGATCACAACAGGGATGCGTCAGGGAGGCATTAGCAGTAATCCTGCCAATAATCTCATCGCCATGCGCGAAATAAGGCGAGCACAACGAAAGCACGGTCAACGGCTGCCTGGATGGACGTGGTTAATGGCCGTGGCCAGGGTTTACATTCGGGCTGCGCTGTGGAGCGTGCTTGGTGAGCAATGGGCCCGCAAGTTTACTGACTTGAGTCGACGCCTCAGGGGTTTGCCGTCTTATTGGACCAAGACCTGAGCTTATGCGCCTTAAGTCGTTCGTAGCTGTTGGGGTAAGCATTGACTGATTTGCCAGGGAACGTTCCTGATTTTTTATCAGGCGTGAAACATAAAAACCAACTTCATATAGTCGCCGATGTCACTGTGACTTCAGGAGGGGAAGGGCTGGCGGCGTTGCGATATGCTGAATCTATTGCACGGGCAGGAGGGGTCGTTACCCTGTTGGCCAAACATATTCCTGCTTCTCCAAACACCGGGTTGCTTGGTGCCGGAAGGTTTGAATTGCAGGATGGCGTGGCAAGGCGCAATCTGCTGCCGTTGTTTTTTCAATATGACTTCATACGAAAACTTTCAGAAGCAAAGAATATTGACCTGATACATCTCCATGGCATGTGGTCACCGCTCCTGGCCGTTGCGGCAATGGTTGCGCGCAAGAGAGGTATTCCCCTTGTTGTCTCGCCACATGGGTGCCTGGAGCCTTGGGCGCTTGGGTATAAATACTACAAGAAGTGGCTTGCCTTGAAGACCTACCAGGGCGCGATTTTGCGCTCGGCCTCCTTGTTTGTCGCGACAGCGAGGCAGGAACTGGAAAGCATTCGACGACTGGGTTTACGTCAACCCATCGCTGTAATTCCCAATGGTGTCGATGTGGAGCAGCCCTTTCTTCGTGATGCGCATGAGGAGGTCAAGACAATCCTTTTCCTATCCCGTGTTCATCCCATCAAAGGGTTGCTGGATTTGGTTGAAGCCTGGGCGCTGGTGCGGCGACCCGGGTGGCGGATTGTTATTGCCGGAGGCGATGAGGGTGGGTACCGCGCTAAGGTAGAGGCCTTGATCCGGGCGAGAGAGCTGGAGTCTGATTTTGAATTTGTCGGGTTTGTGACGGGCGTGCAAAAACAGGCTTGCTTCGATAGTGCTGACATTTTTGTGTTGCCCACGTATTCCGAAAACTTCGGTCTTGCCATTGCCGAGGCCTTGGCCAACGAGTTGCCGGTGATCACCACGACGGGGGCGCCATGGCAGGAATTGCTGGAGCAGCGTTGTGGCTGGTGGGTGACGCCGGGCGTTGCGGGTGTGGCTGGCGCGTTGCGTGCTGCGATCGAGTGTGACCCTGTTGAACTAGGACTCATGGGCAAGCGGGGACGCCAGCTCGTGCTTGATAAATACTCCTGGACCCGGATCGGTTCCACGGCTTTGGAGGTGAGTGAATGGTTGTTGAATCGGTCCCGGCCCATGCCAGACGCTGTCAATGTGTCCGGACCGTGATGGCGTGCCGATGAAAATTCTGGTCATTACCCAGTATTTCTGGCCGGAAACCTTCCGCATCACGGAAGTTGTGCATTCATTGCAGGAGACGGGATGCGCCGTCACTGTGCTGACGGGGCAACCCAACTACCCCAACGGTGTCATCTTTCCTGGCTACAGCGCTACTGGGGCGGGCAAAGAAATGCATGATGGCTATGCGATTTACCGGGTGCCCCTGGTTGCAAGGGGAAGGGGGAACTCCCTGCGCCTTGTTCTGAACTATCTCTCGTTCATCGCATCGGCGTGCACCATCGGGCCCTGGCTGCTGAGCAAGCAGAAATTTGACATGGTGTTTGTGTATGCACCGTCACCCATCTTGCAGGCGATTGCGGGTGTCTGGTTCAAGCTGATCAAGGGCGCAAGTTTGGTCACCTGGGTGCAGGACCTTTGGCCGGAGAGTCTGGAAGTTACGGGTTTTGTGCGCAACAAGCGCTTGCTTCGGGCGGTTGCGGTGGTGGTGCGCTGGATTTACCGCCGCAATGATTTGCTGCTGGTTCAATCCCGGGCTTTTATTGAACCCGTACAGGCCATGGCAGATACGACGCCTGTTGTCTATTACCCGAATCCCGGTGAGCTCGCTTTTGAGCGCAAAGCACAACCGGGTGACAAGCCAGCCCTGCAGCTCGACCCGGGCTTTAACGTGGTGTTCGCCGGTAATCTGGGCACAGTGCAGGCGCTGGAGACCTTGCTGGATGCTGCCGAAATCCTGGCGACTCATCCTGACATCCGTTTGGTGCTGATTGGCAGCGGCAGCCGCACCACATGGCTGCAAGAACAAGTGACCCAGCGCCGGCTGCATAACGTTCATCTGCCCGGCCGGTTCCCTTCGGAGGCCATGCCGGCCATCTTGCAGCAGGCTTCGGCATTGTTGGTAAGCTTGGTACGGGATCCCACGATGAGCCTGACAATACCTGCAAAACTGCAGGCCTACCTGGCTGTCGGACGCCCTGTCATTGCGGCCATCGATGGCGAGGGCGCGCGCGTGGTTCTGGATGCGGGCGCCGGTGTGGCCTGCGCTGCCGAGGATGCTCAGGCGCTGGCTGAAGCCGTGCTGACGCTGCGCGCCTTGCCACCAGCAGCGTTGCAGCAGATGGGGGATTCCGGCCGGCGGTTTTATGCACAGAATTTTGAGCCAACCGTCTTGGCCCGGCGATTGGTAGAGTTGCTTGGCGGGGTGTCGCGTCGGTAGGCGGGCTGGGGTAAAACCTCAAGAGGGTCATCACCATGAATAGATCAAGCGCATGAAAATTCTCGTTCTCGGGGCCTCAGGCATGCTGGGCAGTGCCCTATTGAAGTTTTTCGCCGGCAAGCCTGACTATGTGGTGCAAGGCACGGTCAGGTCCCCACAGGCAATCAACTTGCTTCCTGAGGTGCTCAGGCCTTTCCTCATCGCGGGTGTGGATGTGGAGCAGCCTGACAGCCTGGTTCGTGCCATGGTGACAGCCAGGCCCGATGTGGTGATCAACTGTATTGGTGTCGTCAAGCAGCTTGCAGCGGCTGACGACCCATTAATGGCCATACCGCTCAATTCGCTTTTGCCACATCGCCTCGTGCATTTATGTGAACTGGCGGGTGCACGGCTGGTGCATATCAGTACCGACTGTGTGTTTTCGGGAAAGACGGGCATGTACACCGAAAATGATGATTCCGACGCTACCGATTTGTATGGCCGCAGCAAGCTCTTGGGCGAGGTCGACTACCCCAATGCCGTAACCCTGCGAACTTCCATTATTGGGCATGAGTTGAACGGTTCCCGCAGCCTGATCAGCTGGTTTCTGGCACAAACAGGTCCCGTGCATGGCTTCACCCGGGCGATTTATTCGGGTCTGCCGACGGTGGAAATCGCGCGGGTCATCTGCGACCATATCATCCCTGATGAGGCGCTTCGCGGTATGTATCATCTTTCTGCTGATCCCATCAGCAAGCATGATTTACTCATGCTGGTAGCAAAAGCATACGGGAAAACAGTTGACATCACACCCGACGATGAGTTGGTCATTGACCGGTCACTGGACTCCACCCGCTTTCGGGCCAGGACGGGTTATATGCCTCCCGCCTGGCCGGAGCTCGTGCGTAGCATGCATGCCTTTGGATAATTCACTCAACCAGACAATCAGACAATCTGAAAATCACATGGCCCAATTTACCCAGTCAGACCTGAAAACAATGGCGATGGCATGCGCCAGGAAAATAGAGCAGGCCAAAGAGGGAGTGGAATATTTCGCTGAGCCCTATCGGCACATCGTGCTGGACAATTTTATTGATCAGCGAATGGCTGATGCCTGCCTGGCGAATTTTCCGCCTCTCAGCGACAGTTCGTGGGAGCATGCCAACGACAAAGATATCGAGGTGAAGTTTCGTACGACATGGACTTCCGAGTTTGATATTCCAGAGGGCATTGTGGATGCAGTCCGCATTCTCAACTCCTCCTGTTTTCTCCAGGCGATGTCAGAACGAATTGGCATTGCGAAGCTGGTGGCGGACCCCTATTTCTCGGGCGGCGGACTGAACGTCACCCTGCGTGATGGCCTGCTGGACGTTCATGTTGACGGAAATTATCATGACGCCACTGGTTTGAACCGGCGGCTCAATGCGATTGTTTACTTCAACCCGGACTGGCAGGTCCAGTGGGGAGGGGAGTTTGGCCTCTACGATAAAACCGGCACAACATGCCTGAAAAAGGTAGCGCCCCTGTTTAACAGGCTGGTTATTTTTGATTCTCATGACTTCAGTTTTCACGGTCTGCCAGATCCCTTGACTTTCCCGGAAGGTGTTCCACGCCGCTCCCTGATTCTTTATTACTACACCAAAGAATCTCGACCGGCGCATCATGTGGCTGTGGATAGCCCCCATAGTGCTTTATGGGTCAAACGCGCTTTAATGGATAAGCGTGGCAACAAGACCCGTCACTTCAAATAGTTTCACGGTTGGTAAAAATGTTCAAAAACAAAACACTATTGATTACAGGGGGCACTGGCTCGTTCGGTAACGCCGTATTGCAGCGGTTTTTGGCGTCCGATGTTGCCGAGATACGCATTTTCAGTCGCGATGAAAAAAAACAGGAAGACATGCGTCTGTCACTGAAAAGTGACCGGGTGAAGTTTTACATTGGCGATGTCAGGCAATACGACAGCGTGCACGACGCGCTGCGAGGTGTTGACTATGTATTTCATGCGGCCGCGCTCAAGCAGGTGCCTTCCTGCGAGTTTTACCCGATGGAGGCCATGCGCACCAACGTGATGGGGGCCGAAAATGTCATGCGTGCTGCTATAGAGCATGGCATCAAGCGCTGTGTGGTGCTGAGTACGGACAAGGCGGTGTACCCCATCAACGCCATGGGCATCTCCAAGGCCATGATGGAAAAGGTGATGGTCGCCAAGTCGCGTCTCTCGGATGCAAATGGCACGGTGCTCTCGGCGACCCGCTATGGCAATGTGATGGCCTCGCGGGGGTCGGTGATTCCCCTGTTTCTCGATCAGCTCCGGCAGGGCAAGCCGTTGACCCTGACCGACCCGAACATGACACGCTTTCTGATGTCGCTGGAGGAGTCTGTCGATCTGGTTTTGTATGCTTTTGAGCACGCAAGGCCAGGCGATATTTTTGTGCAAAAGGCGCCGGCGTCTACCGTGGGTGATCTTGCGCAGGCGCTCAGGGAGCTCACGGGCAGTTCCAGTGAAATCAAGATCATCGGCACCCGGCATGGCGAAAAACTCTACGAATCTCTGGTGTCGCGGGAGGAAATGGCGCGTGCAGAAGACCTGGGCGGCTACTACCGTATCCCGGCCGATTCACGTGACCTTAACTACAACAAGTATTTTGTTGAAGGTGAAACCGAAGTTTCCAGGTTCGAAGATTACACGTCGCACAGCACGCGACGTTTGAGCGTCGAAGAAGTCAAGGAGACCCTGATGAGGCTCGACGTGGTACGTGAGGCGCTCGCCCATGCTTAAGGTCATGACGATCGTTGGCACGCGGCCGGAGATTATCCGTTTGTCTCGTGTGATCGAAAAACTGGATCAGCACTGCGAGCATGTTTTGGTACACAGTGGCCAAAACTACGATTACGAGCTGAATGAAGTTTTTTTTACGGATCTGAAAATCCGTAAACCGGACTGCTTTCTGGCGGCGGCCCGATCGACGGCGGCCGAAACCATCGGTCAGGTGATTGCTTCGGCAGACCAGGCGCTGGATACATACAAACCGGACGCGCTTTTATTGTTGGGAGACACCAATAGCTGCCTTGCTGCCATTGCCGCCAAGCGACGCAAGGTGCCCATTTTCCACATGGAGGCTGGCAATCGTTGCTTTGACTTCAGAGTGCCGGAGGAAATCAACCGGCGGATTGTCGATCACACGGCGGATATTAATTTGACCTACAGTGAGATCGCCCGGGAATACCTGTTGCGGGAAGGCTTGCCTCCCGATCAAATCATCAAGACAGGCAGCCCGATGCGTGAAGTGATTGATCACTATCGCTCAGGGATTGACGCCTCGGATGTGCTGCAACGTCTTGGTCTTGTTGAGCGTGAATATTTTCTGGTGAGCGCGCACCGGGAAGAGAATGTAGATGCGCCGGAAAATTTGACGCGCCTGCTGTCCATGCTCAATGCGCTGGCCGAGCGGTATGACGAGCCAATCATCATGTCCACGCATCCGCGCACCCGAAATCGCATGGCATCGCTGGGCATGAGTACCCATCCCCATATCGTCTTTAGCAAGCCATTTGGATTTCTGGATTACGTCAAACTTCAAATGGACGCCCACGCCGTGTTGTCTGACAGTGGAACGATCACTGAAGAATCATCCATACTGAATTTTCCGGCCCTGAATCTGCGTGAAGTGCATGAAAGGCCCGAGGGTTTTGAAGAGGCAGCGGTTATGTTTGTGGGGCTGGATGCAGATCGCGTGATGAACGGCTTGTCTCTTCTGGAAACACAGCCGCGTGGCGCCCAGCGTTTGCTTGGTATGGTTCATGACTATCAGTCCCTTAATGTGTCTGACAAGGTGTTGCGAATCATTTTGAGCTACACCGAGTTTGTCAATCAACGCGTCTGGAGGAAGGTTTGATTTCCTTCGTCTGCATTTTCCCGGTCTGATGCGGCTGCTGATTACTGGCGCTACAGGTTTCGTGGGGTCTGGCTTGCTGCGACGTTTGGCGCTGGAGCCAGGGCGCGAGGTCGTGGCTGCGACCCGGATAATGGGGTCGGACGGCGGGCTGGCTGATCAGCCGCCTGGCCAAGCATCCATTGCGGGTTCTTGCATCAGTAGGGTCCCTGTAGGGGGTATTCATGAAAAAACTGATTGGACCCAGGCGCTGGATCGGGTGGATGTTGCGATTCATACTGCCGCCCGCGTGCATGTCATGCATGAAACGGCTGCCGATGGCTTGACTGAATTCCGTCGGGTCAACGTAGAGGGCACGCTGAATTTGGCGCGGCAAGCCGCGAAGGCCGGCGTCAAACGATTTGTTTTTTTAAGTTCGATCAAGGTCAATGGCGAATCAACCCAGCCAGGGCAGGCTTTCTTTGCGGATGATTCACCCGATCCCCAGGATGCTTACGCCGTCAGCAAACACGAAGCAGAAGCGGGTTTGCGCCAGATTGCCGCCGAGACCGGGCTGGAGCTTGTTATTGTCCGCCCACCCCTGGTGTATGGCCCCGGGGTACGTGCCAATTTTCTCAGTCTGATCAAGGCAGTCGCACGGGGGATCCCATTGCCGCTGGGCGCCATTAACAATCGGCGAAGTCTTGTGGGTCTGGATAATTTGCTGGATTTCATCATGACCTGTGCGGATCATTCGGCCGCCGCCAACCAGACTTTCCTGGTCAGCGATGCCGAGGATTTGTCGACGACGGACCTGGTTCGTTACATTGCACGGGCCATGAACAAACCAGCTCGCCTGATTCCGGTGCCGGTGTCCGTGCTGGAAGCGGGCGCAGCATTGATGGGCAAACGGCATGTGGCGCAGCGTCTTTGCAGTAATTTGCAGGTGGATACTGCCAAAAATCGTGCATTGTTGGGGTGGATCCCTCCGTTCAGTGTGGATGAAGGTTTGCGCCAGACCGTGGCGCCATGGCGTGGTTAAGGCGTGAGGTGGATGTGAGCAAACGATGGTTTGATTTTCTTTTGGCCTTGATACTGGCGGCAGTCCTGTTGCTACCGGTTTTGATGGTGGCCTTGATCGTCAAGCTCACATCTCGTGGCCCGGTGCTGTATTGGTCTGACCGTGTCGGTCAGCGCAACCGGATTTTCCGAATGCCCAAGTTCCGCAGCATGCGGGTCGATACACCGGCTGTAGCCACGCATTTGTTGGAAGATGCCGCGGCTTATCTCACGCCGGTGGGGAGTTTCCTGAGAACAAGCAGCCTGGATGAATTACCCCAGTTGTGGAGCATTCTCAAGGGGGACATGAGTTTTGTCGGGCCCCGTCCGGCATTGTTCAATCAAAGTGACCTGATTTCGCTGCGCACACAATATGGCGTTCATGAAATTCCGCCTGGCCTGACGGGTTGGGCGCAAATTAATGGAAGGGATGAACTGCCTGTCCCGCAAAAGGTGCAGCTGGATGTTGAGTATTTGCAGCGCCGGTCTTTCTGGTTTGATTTGAAAATAATCTTCCTGACCGTGGCGAGGGTGATCCGGCGGGAAGGCGTTACTCATTAATCGGGATTGATTTTTACGGTGCCTTTCAGTACAAGTGATTCGTGTGATTTAATTACATCGGCAGTGATTTAACAAGGAGCATCCAACCATGAGCAGTCTGATCGATATTCAAACCCAAATTGAAAAACTTCAAAAACAAGCCAACGACATCAAAGTCCGGGAGTTTGATAAAACCGTTCAGGAAATCCTCGCCAAAATGCAGGCTTTCGGCATCACCCTGAAGGATCTGCAGCCCGGCAAGGGGCGTGGCCGTAAAGCCAAGGCCGTGCCCCAGAAAAAACCAGCCGGCAAAGGCGCTGCCAAGAAACCGGGAATCGCCGTTGCCGCCAAATACCGTGGCCCCGAGGGCCAGACCTGGAGTGGCCGGGGCTTGACGCCGCGCTGGCTTGCCACATTGCTAACAGAGGGCCGGACCAAGGAAGATTTCGCCATCAAGGACTGATCCGGCGCAACAAGTCACATGCAGCAAACAATCCTGGCGTGGCCGCGCGCCGTCAAGCGGCTGGTGGTGGCCGGGCTGGATGTGCTGCTGGCGCTGGTTGCCACCTGGCTGGCCTTTACGCTGCGCCTCGATGAGCTTCATCAGCCTACCGGTGCGCAGTGGTGGGTCTATGTACTCTGCCCCGTGCTGGCCCTGCCCGTCTTCATCAAGTTTGGACTTTACCGCGCCATTTTCAGGTACACCGGAAGGGCGGCATTGGTGGCAACCACGCAGGCCGTTGCGGTGTATGGCCTACTGCTGCTGGCTGCCTTGATGTGGTTGCAATGGCTGAATGTGTCGGATGCGGACATGCCGCGCAGCCTGGGTGTGTTGCAGCCCTTGATATTTTTGTTGCTGGTGGGTTTCAGCCGAGCCACGGCCCGGTTCTGGCTGGCGGGCCTGGGCCATGAGCATCGAAAAGCCGAAGGGCGCTTGCTGATATTTGGTGCTGGTACAGCAGGCGTGCAGACGGCATCGGCGATCGAGGACTCGGGGCAGTATGTGCTGTTGGGTTTCGTGGACGACGACCCGGGAAAAGTCGGGCGCGATATCAATGGGGTGGCTGTTTTTTCGCCGGCGCAGGTCTCGGGCCTGGTGCTTTACCAGGGCGTGACCGACATCCTGCTGGCCCTGCCCAGTGCGTCCCGGGAGCGCCGCAATGCGATTATTGACAGTTTGAGCGAGTTGCCGGTTCACGTCCGGTCGCTGCCGGGCCTGGCCGATCTGGCCAGTGGCCGTGTCACCGTGCGTGATTTCCGTGAGCTGGATGTGGAAGACCTGCTGGGGCGGGACCCGGTGCCTCCCAACGCCGAATTGCTGGCGCGCGACCTGGCGGGCAAGGTGGTGCTGGTCACGGGGGCGGGCGGCAGCATAGGCAGCGAGCTGTGCCGGCAAATAGCGCAGCAGCAACCTCGCCAGTTGCTGCTGCTGGACCACAACGAGTTTGGTTTGTACAGCATCCACCAGGAGTTGCTGGCCCTGTGTTCGGTTCAGGGCCTCAGGATCGAGCTGGTGCCGCTGTTGGGCAGTGTCGCCAATTACCCGCGCATGGCGGCGGTCTGCCAGCGTTACCGGCCGGTCACGGTGTATCACGCCGCGGCTTACAAGCATGTGCCTCTCGTGGAAAGCAACGCCAGTGAGGGCATTGCGAACAATGTGTTCGGCACCTTCAACATGGCCCGGGCCGCGATGGAGCAGGGTGCCAGCCGCTTTGTGCTCGTGTCTACCGACAAGGCCGTCAGGCCCACCAACGTGATGGGGGCCAGCAAGCGCATGGCGGAACTGGTGCTGCAGGCGCTGGCCGCCGAGGCGGCACCGGCGTTTTGTGGCAGCGGTGGCAGCAATGAAGCGCCGCAACGCGGGGTGGTCAACCAGACCTGTTTCACCATGGTGCGTTTCGGCAACGTGCTGGATTCAAGCGGTAGCGTGGTGCCGCTGTTTCGCCRGCAAATCGCGGAAGGCGGGCCGCTGACGGTCACGCATGCCGAAGTCACCCGCTACTTCATGACCATTCCGGAAGCCGCCCAGCTGGTGCTGCAGGCCGGCGCCATGGCCAGCGGCGGCGACGTGTTCGTGCTCGACATGGGCGCGCCGGTCAAGATACTGGATCTGGCGCGCCGCATGGTTGAGCTGTCGGGCCTGACGGTGCGCGACGCCGAATCGCCGGACGGTGACATCGACATTGAAGTCACCGGCTTGCGCCCCGGCGAAAAGCTGTACGAGGAATTGCTGATCGGGAACAACCCGCAAGCAACCGCGCATCCCCGCATCATGAAAGCGCATGAATCCCTGGCACCGTGGCCGCAGCTGTCGGCCGAATTGACGGCGCTGGGTGCGGCGGTGCAGCGGGATGACCTGGCCGCCATCAACGACCTGCTGGCACGGCATGTGCAAGGTTACAGCCCCAAGCCGGGCGCGTCCTGAGGGGTCCGGCACGGGTATTTCGGGTCCGGCACGCGCATGCGGCACAATTTGCGTATTGACTTTTCCTGAACAACTGCCATGACCCAACCCACCGTAACCGCTGACGATCCCGATCTGTCCCATGTAGGCCCGCGCGACAAGGCTGAAATCCTGGCCCAGGCGCTGCCCTATATCCGCAAGTTCCATGGCAAGACCATGGTCATCAAATACGGCGGCAACGCCATGACCGACCCGGCGCTGCAGGCCGACTTTGCCGAGGATGTGGTGCTGCTCAAGCTGGTGGGCATGAACCCGGTGGTGGTGCATGGCGGCGGCCCGCAGATCGAGGCGGCGCTGAACCGCCTGGGCAAGAAGGGCCATTTCATTCAGGGCATGCGGGTGACCGACGAGGAAACCATGGAGGTCGTGGAGTGGGTGCTGGCCGGCCAGGTGCAGCAGGACATCGTCGGCCTGATCAACCAGGCCGGTGGCAAGGCGGTCGGCCTGACAGGGCGCGATGGCGGCCTGATCCGGGCGCAAAAGCTCAAGATGGTGGACAAGGACGACCCGGCCAAGGAGCATGACATCGGCTTTGTCGGCGACATCGTCAGCATCGACCCCAGCGTGGTCAAGGCGCTGCAGGATGACGCCTTCATTCCCGTGATCAGCCCGATCGGCTTTGGCGAGGCCAATGAAAGCTACAACATCAATGCCGACGTGGTGGCGGGCAAGCTGGCGACCGTGCTGAAGGCCGAAAAGCTGGTGCTGCTGACCAATACGCCCGGCGTGCTGAACAAGGCAGGCGAGTTGCTGACCGACCTGACGGCGCGCGAGATTGACGACCTCTTTGCCGATGGCACGATTTCGGGCGGCATGCTGCCCAAAATCGAGGGTGCGCTGGATGCCGCCAAGAGCGGTGTCAATTCGGTCCACATCATTGACGGCCGGGTTCCGCATGCCATGCTGCTGGAAATTTTGACCGACCAGGCCTACGGGACCATGATCAGGTCGCATTAAATGGCCCCCACGCTTGCCACTTCGTGTGCTGCGCTGCCCCCCGAGGGGGCCCTCGCGCCTTGGGGCGGCCCGGCGGCGCTCAAGTGGGCATTGTCATGAGGCTGCTGCTGGTTGAAGACGATGTGATGCTGGCCAGCGGCATCAAGCTGGGGCTCAGCGACGCCGGGTATGCGGTCGACTGGGTCGGCAGCGCCGAGCGCGCCGAAGAGGTGTTGCAGGGCGAAACCTTCGATGCCGCCATCATTGACATCGGCTTGCCACAGCTCGACGGGCTGGAACTCACGCGGCGCCTGAGGCGTAGCGGCCTGGCCATGCCGGTGCTTATCCTGACGGCGCGCGATGCGCTGCAGGATCGCGTGCAGGGACTGGACATCGGCGCTGACGACTACATGGTCAAGCCCTTTGAACTGCCCGAGCTGCTGGCGCGCCTGCGCGCCTTGCTGCGCCGCTCGCAGGCTGCCACCAGCGCCACCCTGAGCTTTGGTGCGCTGGAGCTGGACACGGCCAACCGCCAGGCCCACGCCAACGGCCAGCTGATCGAGTTGGGCCCGCGTGAATGGACCGTGATGGAGTACCTGCTGATCAATGCGCCCAAACCGGCCAGCAAGGACAAACTGCTGCAGGCCCTGACTGGCTGGGACAAGGAGATCACGCCCAACGCCATTGAGGTCTACATCTCGCGCCTGCGCGGCAAGCTGGAGCCGCATGGCATTGCCGTGCGCTCCATCCGGGGTTTTGGCTACCGCCTGGAGTTGCGCGAGGTTTCGCCAGGTGCCGGTGTGGAGTAGCGCCCATGAACTCCCCCGGCCGTGCCTGGTTTGCCCGGTTCAGCGACTTGGTACGCCGCCTGAGTAGTGGTCTGAATACTGGCCTGAAGAGCCGCCTTCACGCCAGCGCTTTCCATGTCGTCAACAGCCGGCTGATGCCTGCCGCCATGAAGTCGGGCCTGCAGCGCAGGTTGCTGCTGCTGCTGCTCGTTCCGCTCGGCATTTTTGCACTGGTGAGTATTTACTTTGACTACCAGACCGCCGGCAATGTGGCCTTGCAAAAAGACCAGCAACTGCTGCGGCTGATTCCCCTGCTGGTCGATTCGGTGGTGGCGCCCGGCGTCACACCGGACAGCGCGCCGGTGCTGCTGCTCGCCCCGGCGGTCGAAGACTTCATCAAGGGCCTCGCGGGTTCCGCGGGCTTTCGCATTTCAGATGCCAAGGGTGGGTTTCTGGCGGGTGAGCCCTGGATTGCCGACATTCTGCCCGCGACCCACGAGCCCGAGTTCCATAGCATGGAGGACGGCGGCGTGACTTACCGCATTGCGGTGCAGCGCGTGAACACCGTGGCCGGCGAGCTGATCGTGCAGCTGGCCGACGGCTCGGACCCGCGCCAGCAGTGGGTGCGCTCCATCCTGCTCAAGGTGCTGTTGCCCAATTTCATTCTGGTGGTGGCGGCGGGGTTTGCCGTCAACTGGGCCGTCACGCGCGCGCTCAAGCCGCTGATAGACCTGAAGGAAGCCGTGGAACGCCGCAGCCCGCGGGATCTGAGTGCCATTGACCCGCTCACCACGCCGGCCGAAGTGCGGCCGCTGGTGAGCGCCCTGAATCGCCTGTTTGGCCTCGTCAATGACCAGGCCGACGGACAGCGTCGCTTTGTCGCCGACGCTGCGCACCAGTTGCGTACTCCGTTGGCGGGGCTGCAGGCCCAAGTCGAGGCGTGGGCGCAGGCCGCGCGGGCCAAAGGGGCGGACGGCGCCATCCTGCTGTCTGCCGACAAAATCATCAAGCTGCGCAGCGCCACAAGGCGTACCTCGCAACTGGCCAACCAGTTGCTGGCGCTGTCGCGCGCTGACGCCTCGGCCATGGCCGCCCAGCCTACGCAGCGGGTGGACCTCAAAGACCTGTGCGAGGCGATTTTGCCCCTGCACCTGGATGCCGCTACCGGCAAGGGCATCGACCTGGGGCTGGACGCCCGGTCTGCGCAAGTGAACGGCTACGAGTGGCTGCTGCGGGAACTGCTGGGCAATCTGGTGGACAACGCCGTCAAATACACCCCACCCGGCGGCACGGTCACGATTCGCTGTGGCCCTCTTCCCGCTCCGGGTGATCACGCCCCTGACACCCGCCCGCCGTACCTGGCCGATGCTGATGCCAAGGCCGACGGCGCGCATCGGCGCTGGGGCGTTTTTCTGGAAGTGGAAGACGACGGGCCCGGCATTGCGCCCGAGGAGCGCACCAGGGCCTTGCAGCGCTTTTATCGGGTGCGGGGCACGGCCGGCGAGGGCAACGGCCTCGGGCTGGCGATTGCCGATGAGATTGCCCGTGTGCACCACTCACAGCTGGAGCTTGACTATGCCAGCACAGGCCATGGTGGAGATGCAGGCGATGGCGAAGATGCGGACAATGTTGCGCAAGGCCCACGCGGCTTGCGTGTGCGCCTGCGTCTTTAGTCTTTCGCGTGTTTGGCCTCTTGGGTTCAGCCAGGGCTGTCGTCAGGCTGTGCGAGAATCAATTGCAACGATCCCCGGTTTTTTGAAACATTCTTCATACCGCCACTTATGTCCGACTTAGCGTCTGAACCCGAACTGAGCCCGAACGCCACGCCAGCTTCTGTCGAGTCCGCCGTGCGCAAGCGCCCCAAGCCGGGTGAGCGACGGGTCCAGATTCTTCAGGCACTGGCGACCATGCTGGAGCAGCCGGGTGCAGAACGCATCACGACGTCGGCGCTGGCGGCCAGGCTGGAGGTGAGCGAAGCGGCCCTGTACCGGCATTTCGCCAGCAAGGCGCAGATGTTTGAAGGGCTGATCGAATTCATTGAGCAAAGCGTCTTCACGCTGGTCAACCAGATCGGCGAGCGCGAGACAGACCACGCGGCGCGCACCCGCAAACTCGTGGTGATGGTGCTGCAGTTTGCTGAAAAGAATCCGGGCATGACGCGCGTGATGGTGGGCGATGCACTGGTGTTTGAAAACGACCGGCTGCAAGAGCGCATGAACCAGTTTTTTGACAAGCTCGAGTCCAGCCTCAAGCAAAGCCTGCGCGACGCAGCGGCCGCCAACGGCGCCGCCACGCCCACGGTCGATGCCCAGGTGCGTGCCTCGGTGATCGTGGCCTTCATGGTGGGGCGCCTGCAGCGCTTTGCCCGCTCCGGCTTCAAGCGGCTCCCTTCCGAGCACCTGGAAGCCAGCCTGGCGACGTTGTTGGGCTAGGCCCAATGCGGTTCAGTTAGCACACCGCGTGCAGTGCCGATCATCTCCTTCCCCCGCTGGGGGAAGGCCGGGATGGGGGCTCACGGCGTGGGCATCGAGCCGCCGTGCTCACCTGGTCGCCGCTGGCCCCCACCCCAACCCWCCCCCAAAAGGGGAGGGAGCTTCACGGGTCCTTGATTGAACCGTATGGGGGCCAGTCCACAGGGAAGCCAGTGGGGGCCGCGGAACGGGCTTTGCCCGGCCGCAGGCGCCGTCCCCTGGAAGGGGAAAAGGCGCGACACGAAGTGCGCGTCCGATAGGGGTGATTTTTTTCTGGAGGGGACGCTACACGCAGTGAGCGTCAGCAGGGGTGAGCTTGTTCACCAGTTCCACAACGTACCGTCATGCTGCAGGCGGTTCACCGGCAGGTAGGCGCGCTGGTAGGGGTATTTGGCGGCCAGCTTCTCGTCGATCTCCACGCCGTGACCGACGGCTTCGCCGCAGTCCATGAAGCCGTTCTTGAAGCTGTAGGCATGCGGAAACACTTCATCGGTCGCCTCAGTGTGGCGCATGTACTCCTGCACGCCGAAGTTCGGCACCCAGGTGTCAAAGTGCAGGGCCGTGCCCATGCACACCGGTGACAGGTCCGTCGCGCCGTGGCAGCCGGTGCGCACCTGGTACATCGCGGCAAAGTCGGCGATGCGCCGCAGGTGCGTGATGCCGCCGGCATGCACCACGGTGGCACGGATGTAATCGATCAGCTGGTTCTGGATCAGGTCCTTGCAGTCCCACAGCGAATTGAAGATCTCGCCCACCGCCAGCGGCGTGGTGGTGTGCTGGCGTATCAGTTTGAACGCTTCCTGGTTCTCCGCCGGCGTGGCGTCCTCGATCCAGAACAGGTGATAGGGCTCCAGTGATTTGCCCAGCCGCGCCGCTTCGATGGGCGTGAGTCGGTGGTGCACGTCGTGCAGCAGGTGAATGTCGGGACCAACGGCCTGGCGCACCGCGTCGAACAGCTTGGGCGTGTGCAGCAGGTATTTCTCCGAACTCCAGTCGTGCTCGCCGGGCAGGTCAGCGTCTGCGGGTTCATAGAACAGCGTGCCTTTTCCGACGCCGTAGACCTTGTCCAGCCCCGGCACACCGCTCTGTGCGCGGATGGCCTGGTAGCCCATTTCCTTGTAGCGCAGGACTTCATCGACGGTTTGTTCGATATCCTTGCCGTTGGCGTGGCCGTAGACCATCACCCCGGTGCGGCTGCGCCCGCCCAGCAACTGGTACAGCGGCAGGTTCGCGGCCTTGGCCTTGATGTCCCACAGCGCCGTATCGACTGCGGCGATGGCGCTCATGGTCACCGGCCCGCGCCGCCAGTAGGCACCCTTGTAGAGGTATTGCCAGATGTCTTCGATCTGGTGCGCATCACGCCCGATCAGGCAGGGAATCACATGGTCGGTGAGGTAGCTTGCCACCGCCAGCTCGCGGCCATTGAGCGTGGCGTCGCCGATGCCGGTGAGGCCCTCATCGGTTTCTATCTTGAGCGTGACGAAGTTACGGCCGGGGCTGCAGACGATGACGCGGGCGTTGGTGATTTTCATGATGCGTGCTGGGGGTTTCAGTGAATGGACGGGGCGGGGGACCGGGGCCGCTGTTTAGCGCCAGGCCTGGGCGAATTCCTTGATCACGCGCTCCAGGTGGGCGCGCATGGCGGCGCGTGCCGCTACGGGGTCTCGCGCCATCAGCGCATCGAAGACGCGCTGATGGTCTTCCTGCGACGACACGCGCAGGGCGGGGCTGTGAAAGTGCTGGTCAATCTTGGCCCACACGGGGCCTTTGGCATGGTCCCACATCGCGGTCACCATCTGCAGCAAAACGCTGTTGCCGGTGGACTCCGCGATATACAGATGAAACCGGCGGTCGGCGGCTTCGTTGGCCACCTTGTCGTCCATGTGCAGGCGCATATCGGCCAGGGCCTCGAAGATGCGGTCCAGATCGGCGTCCTTGCGCGTCTCCGCAGCCACAGAGGCGATTTCAGATTCGATCAGGCAGCGTGCGCGCAACAGCTCAAACGGCCCCGGTCCGGCTTCTGGCATGAAGACCGGGGTTTGTGTCGCCGTCGCCGGGGTCTGGATCACATAGGCGCCGGAGCCGCCCCTGACCTCGACGGCTCCCTGCAGTTCCAGCGCAATGATGGCTTCGCGCACCGAGGTGCGACTGACCTCGAACTGCTCGGCCAAAGCCCGTTCCGACGGCAGGCGGTCGCCCGCCTTGACGCCTTTTTGCGCCAGCAGCGCCAGAATCTGCGCGGCCAGCCGCAGGTAGGGCCGCTCGACGTCGGTCTCTTCAGGGTGAAGTTTTGCTGCGGTAGCGGGAATGAGTTGGAGGTTCATAAGAGGGTTGCCAGCAGGACGGGCCTGTCAGGCACAAGAACTGAAGATGGTTTACCAATTAAGCCAGAGACTGCCAACCCTGACCATTCAACACGGCGTTTCATCGGCGTGTCGCCGGGTTTGCTGCTCTTTTGGGGGCCATGAATGTGACAGGGATGCATAAGTGTATCTCGTAGCGCTTACTGGTTAGACCAAACTATAAGTGGTTTACCAATTTTGGCTTTACTGGTTTACCACTATGGCATTTCTGGTTGCCACTTTTAAACTTCCGTTCAGTTGGTGTCAGGCCAGCTCTTCCCAAAACCTGGCTTTTTCAAATCAAACCCAAGCGGAGTCATCTATGCAGATCAAGAAAATTCTCAGAGTTGCGGCGGTCGGCCTGACGGTTCTGGCCAGCGTCGCTTTGACGGGCAATGTCGCTTCAGCCCAGACCGTCACCGACATCGTCAAGCGGGGCAAGGTCAAGATAGGTGTCTTGGTGGGGGCTCCGCCGATGGGGGCGGTGGACTCGTCCGGCAATCCGGTGGGCTTTGATGCCGATACCGCGACCCTGCTCGGCAAGTACCTGGGCGTGCCGGTGGAGATGGTGGCGCTGGAGCCGCCGGCGCGTATTCCGGCGCTCGAGTCTGGCAAGGTGGACTTTCTCGTCTCGACCCTGGCGCCCACGCCTGAGCGCGCCAAGACGGTGATGTTCACCATTCCCTATAACGCCTTCCAGGTCGGCATTTACGCCAAGAAAGCCCTGAAGATCAAGGACTGGGCGGACCTCAAAGGCAAAAAGGTCGGCGTGAATCGCGGCTCCAGCGTAGAGCCGACACTGGTCAAGCAGGAGGGCTTGGTCGGCTTGAAGGTCGTGCGTTTTGACACCGATGCCGCCGTCATCCAGGCCGTCTTTTCGGGGCAAATCGACGCCTGTGCCGAGCCCGACACCATGGCCAACCAGAGTCTGAAGGCCCGGCCCGATGGCGATATGGCGCTGAAATTCATGTTCAGCAAACAGCCCAACTCGATGGCCGTGCGCAAAGACGCTTTCGAGTTGCAACAGTGGCTGAACAACACGATCTATTACATCAAGATCAACGGAGAGCTCGACGAAATTGCTCGCAAGTGGATTGGCTCCCCGCTGCCCGATCTGCCTACCTTCTGATTTTTCCCCTGATCCCTGGTCCCCCGGGATAAGGCATTGGCGCCGCCTGAAGCGGCGCCAATGTGCGTGCCTTGCCGTTCAACCCGCTGAAAGATGCCTGTGAAAGCCGAGCTTCATTTTCAATCGATTTTTGCCAGCTGGCAGCTCTACGCCGAAGGTGCGCTGGGTACGCTGGGCCTGGTGGTGTGCGTGATTCCGCTGGGATTTGCGCTGGCGGTGGCACTGGCGCTGGCGCGCAAGATCGCACCCCAGCCGATTCCCAAACTCGTCACGGTCTATGTCGAGTTTTTGCGCAACACGCCTTTTATCGTTCAGCTTTTTTATATCTACTTCGGACTGGGATCGATGGGCTTTCCGATCCCGCCGCTGATGGGGGCCTTGCTGGCGCTGATGCTTAATTTAAGCGCCTATTCCACGGAAATCATTCGGGCCGGCATCGACGCCATCCACCCGTCCCAGCTGGAGGCCGGGTTGTCCCTGGCCATGACCCGCGCCCAGCTGTACCGCCATGTGGTCATCATGCCGGCGCTGGCCAGGGTCTGGCCGGCGCTCAGCAGCCAGTTCGTGCTGACCATGCTGGCCACCAGCGTGTGCTCGTTCATTCCGGTGACCGACCTGATGGCCGCCACCAAGTTTGTGGAGTCCAACACCGCGCGCGGCTTCGAGGCCTACCTCATCCCCGCACCGATTTACCTCGGCGTCGCGCTGCTGATGAAATGGGGCCTGGCCGTGCTGGGGCGGACGCTGTTCCCGGCGCTGCAGGACGCCAAAGCCAATGCGGTTTCGAAAGGTTTGGGATGATGATCGAAAGCTTCGGGTTTCCCGAATTCATGTTTTTGATCCGGTCTCTGGGCTGGACGCTGGCACTGACCGTCTCGTCGCTCTTGCTGGGCAGTGTGATCGGTGCTTTTTTTGCCATTGCGCGGGTGTCTCACAACAATCTGCTGCGCAATGTCGCGGTTCTCTACATTCAGGTGCTGCAGGGCCTGCCGGTTTTGCTGGTGTTATTCCTGGCGTATTTCGGGCTGGCCTATATGGGTTTCGATCCACCGGCACTGGTCATTGCCACCATCGCCCTGGGCCTGTATGCCGGGGCCTATCTGGCCGACATCTGGCGTGGTGCGATGGAGTCGGTGCCTTACCAGCAATGGGAAGCTTCGTCCTCGCTGGCCATGACGCGGGCCCAGCAGTTTCGCTTCATCATCCTGCCGCAGTCGGTGCGTATTTCGCTGCCGCCCACGGTCGGGTTTCTGGTCCAGCTGATCAAGAACACCTCGATCGTGTCCGTCGTGGGCTACATCGACCTGATGCGCGCCGGCGAGCACATCGAGACCAGCCTGCACTCTCCCTTCATGGTTTACGGGATCGTGGCGCTGCTGTATTTCTCGCTGTGTTTCCCCTTGTCCCACCTGAGCAAAATGTTAGAGAGGAAAGTACATGCCAATCGTCAAAATTGAAAATGTCGTCAAGCGTTTTGGCGCAGTCGAGGTGCTCAAGGGTGTTTCGCTGGATGTCCAGGCGGGCCAGGTGGTGGCCATCATCGGGCGCAGCGGTTCGGGCAAAAGCACCTTGCTGCGCTGCCTCAACGGGCTGGAAACGATTTACGCCGGAAACATCGACATTGCCGGCCACAAGCTCGACAACAGCGGCCGGCATTTGCGGGAACTGCGCAAGGACGTGGGCATTGTTTTTCAAAGCTACAACCTGTTCCCCCATTTGACCGTGGGTGAAAACATCATGCTGGCGCCGCGCATCACCAAAGGCATCTCGCGGGAAGAAACCCGGCGCATTGCCGAGGCGACGCTGGCGCAGGTGGGACTCTCGGAGAAATTCGGCGCCTACCCGGAGAAGCTGTCCGGCGGGCAGCAGCAACGCGTGGCGATTGCGCGCTCGCTGGCCATGCAGCCCAAGGTCATGCTGTTCGATGAGGTGACCTCCGCGCTGGACCCCGAGCTGACGGGCGAGGTGCTGATCGTGATGGAAAACCTGGCCAAAAACGGCATGACCATGCTGCTGGTGACGCACGAGATGGGTTTCGCCAAGAGCGTCGCCGACATCACCGTCTTCATGCACCAGGGCAAGGTCTGGGAGGCCGGCCCGTCAGAGCAACTCTTCGCCTCACCCCAAACGCCCGAGCTCAGGCAGTTCATTGGCGGCAGCCTGAAATAGTCGTCCTTATCCTTCATTGTGTCTTCATTGCAACGCCTCGTTCCATTCACTCACCCCATTCAAATTTGCGATTCAAGTCCATGACCACAGCCCAACGCCACCCCCCCGCCGACCTGACCCGATTTGCCAGCCAGTTGCTCACGGCCGCCGGCCTGCCCGCCGCCAAGGCAGACACCGTGGCTCGTTTGCTGGTGCTGACCGACATGATGCAGCGCCATACCCACGGCGTGGCGCTGTGCCCGCTCTACATCGACCAGTTGAAGAACCAGCTGATGGGCACTGACGGCGAGCCCGAAGTGGTGCGGGACACGGGGGCCACCGTGGTGTGGGACGGCCACTACCTGCCCGGTCTGTGGCTGGTCGACAAGGCCTTGAGCCTGGCGTTCGAGCGTGTCGCCCGGCACGGCGTCGTGACCTTCGCCATGCGCCGCAGCCACCACATCGCCTGCCTGGCCGCGCTGGTCAAACAGGCCACCGACCGGGGCCTGGTGGCCATCCTGGCCACGTCCGATCCGGGCGGCAAGTTTGTCGCGCCTTTTGGCGGACGCGACCCGGTGTTGACCCCCAACCCGTTTGCCATCGGCTACCCCGGCAGCAAGGCCCCGGTGCTGGTGGACATCTGTGCTTCCATCACCACCGTCTCCATGGCCCGCACCAAGGCCGCAGCCGGTGTGCAGTTTGAACACCCTTGGTTGATGGACAACGCCGGCCAGCCGACCACCGACCCGCGTGTGCTGGAGCAGACCACGCCGCGCGGCTCCCTGCTGCTGCTCGGCGGTGCGGAATACGGCCACAAGGGTTTTGGTCTGGCCTTGATGGTCGAGGCCCTGACCCAGGGGCTGGCCGGCCACGGCCGCATTGATGCCCCCAACCGCTGGGGCGCCAACGTGTTTCTGCAGGTCATGGACCCCGAGGCCTTTGCCGGCCGCGACAACTTCCTCACCCAAATGGATTTCATTGGCGACGCCTGCCGCGCCAGCACGCCGGTTCAGCCCGATGGTCTGGTGCGTTTGCCGGGCGACCAGGCCAGCGGCAACATCGCGCGTGCGCAGCAACAAGGCATCGCCCTGAGTGACGCCACGCTGGACAAACTCGCGGCCTGTGCGACCCAGTTGGGCGTTGCGCCCCTGGGCAATGCATGACCACGGCAGCCACCAGCGCCGGAGCCACTAGCGCCGGAGCCACTACCACCAGAGAAAGGCAGATCGCCATCTCGGCCGTCGACGGCAAGCTGGTGCTGGACAAGGGCGCCATCAAAGTCATCAACCACGGTGAGCGCGACGGCGCCATGCTGTACGACCTGTCCGTCTTCCCGCCCCGGGAGGTGGGCTATCTGGCCATGCCCACCAGCCTGGCCGGTCCGCCGCAAAGCGTGGCCGTCAGCCCGGACCAGACGCTGGCCCTTGTCACGGCCGCGCAAAAAACCGATCCGGCCAACCCCGCGCGCACGGTACCCGACACGCGCGTGACCGTCATCGACATCGCGTCCGGGCCCGCACGCATCACGCAAACCCTGGAAGCCGGACTGGGCCCCACGGGGGTGTCGTTTTCACCCGACGGGCGCATGGCCGTGGTGGCCAACCGCAATGACGGCACGCTGTCCGTGTTCCGTGTCGAGGGCCAAGCCCTGGTCAAAACCGCCACCGTGCCGGTCGGCGACCGCCAGTGCCAGCCCGCTTCGACTGCCTTCACGCCCGATGGCGCCACCTTGCTGGTGTCGCGCGACGGCGACCATTTCGTGTCGGTCTTTGATGTGGCCGATGGCCAGGTGCGGGCGGCCGGGCGCGACATCAGCGCCGGCATCAAGCCCTATGGCCTGTCGGTGGCGCCCAACGGCCAGTTCGCGGTGACGGCGAACGTGGGGCGGGTCAGCGGCGACGCGGATTCGATCAGCGTGATCGATCTCAGGCGCAAGCCCTACCGCGTGGTGGACACGCTGGGTGTTGCCGCCACCCCGGAAGCGGTGCTGATCTCGCCCGATGGCGCCTGGGTGGTGGCGGTGTGCCATAACGGCTCCACCCGTGCGGAGGACTCGCCTTTTTTCAACCCGCACGGCACCCTGGTGGTGTTCCGTGTCAGCGGCCTGCAGCTGGTCCACCATGCCGAGCACCCGATTGGCCGCTGGGCGCAGGGCGCGGCGTTTTCGCACGACAGCACCGCCCTGCTGGTGCAAAACACCGTGGAACGTGAGCTGCAGGTGTTTCGCGTCAGCAGCCAGGGCTTCACCGACTCTGGCGAGCGGCTGCCCATCGCCTTTGGCAGCTTTGCCGCCATCCGCACCGTCGATTTTCCATCCACCTGATCACCTATGCAGCCATTGAACCAAGCCACACTGACGCAGTTGACGGACTCTGCGCTTGCCACACCATCACCAGTTCAACTGCCGCGCTACCGCCGCACCGATGCCTACGTAGGCGTGGTGCACCTCGGGCTGGGCGCCTTTCACCGCGCCCACCAGGCCATGGTGTTTGATGCCCTGCTGCAGCGCGGCGACCCGCGCTGGGGCGTGCTGGGCGTGGCCATGCGCACGACCGAATTGGCCGACGCGCTGGCTGCGCAAGATGGGCTGTATGCAGTGCAGGTGGCCAGCCGTGAGGCGCTGCGCTGGCAAATGGTCGGCTCGGTGTTGCAGGCCTGCGTGGCGGCGCGCGAGCCCGGGCAGGTGGTGGCGGCCATCGCCGCACCCGGCACGCGTTGGGTGACGTTGACCGTGACCGAAAAAGGCTATGGCCCCGCACTGGCGGCCTTGCTGGTGCAGGGGCTGGCGGCGCGCCGCGCGGCGGGTCTGGGCGGGCTGACGATCGCTTCCTGCGACAACCTCTCTGACAACGGCCGCAAGCTGCAGCAGCTGTGTGTGGATGCGGCGCAGCACGATGCTGCGCTGGCGCAGTGGATTGACACCGCCTGCGCCTTCCCCAACAGCATGGTCGACCGCATTGTTCCGGCCGCCACCGCACAGCATCGCAGCGATGCGGCACAAGCGCTGGGACTGGTGGATGCTTGTGCGCTGGGCACCGAAGAATTCTGGGAGTGGGTGATCGAGCGCCGCTTTGTCGACGACGCGGATGGCGTCGCGCTGGCGGCTGCCGGTGTCCAGGTGGTGGAAGACGTCAAACCCTTTGAGGAGGCCAAGCTGCGCATGCTCAACGGCAGTCACACGGCCATCGCGTTGATCGGTGCGGTGCTGGGTGTGCCCACGGTGGCCGACTGCATTGCCCGGCCTGACATCCACCGCTTTGTTCGCAGCCTGATGACCGAGTTGGTGATGCCGCACCTGCAGCGCCCCGGGCTGCCGGCCTATCGCGATGCCTTGCTGGCACGTTTTGCCAATCCCGAACTCCGGCACAAGGTGCACCAGATCGCCACCGACAGCTCGCTCAAGATTCCCTTGCGCTGGCAAGCGACGGTGCTGGCGCAACTGGCGGCGAACGGCTCGATTGAGCCCCTGGCGCTGGCCGCGGCGGTGTGGATGCGCTACCTGCTGGGCGCGGATGAACAGGGCCAGGCCTATGCCATCTCGGACCCGCTGGGGGCGGCCTTGCAGGCCACCGCGCAGCGGCGCCGGGACGATGTGCCTGGCACGGTGCGTGCGCTGCTCGCCGTGAGCTCGATATGGGGCGAGGTGTTGCCGCACGACGCACGCTGGACCGCGCGCGTGGAACACTGGTTGCAGGTCATTCGGCACCAGGGTGTCGCCGCTGCGCTGGCGCAGCTGCATCCGTCAGACTGAGCCCTTGCCGGGACTTCTCTCCATCATCAGACGGGCATTCGGCTACTGTTCGTCCTGAGCCTTCGCAGGGCTTCGTCACTTCGACAAGCCCAGGACAGGCCAGACTCAGCCCGAACGGTGTGGCGCCATGATTGACGTCAATAAACCAAGGCAATAAGTCAATAAGGCCATAAGGCAATCAGACGGCGCACGGGTTGCGTCGCATCGCTGCGACCTGTTCGCACCGCGGTCGGGGTGCGAACAGGCGCGGGTTCACTCAATCGAACTGCAGGCCGCCGTTGAGGTCCAGCACTTCGCCGGTGATGAAGCCACTCAGCGGGTGCGCCAGAAACAGCACGCTGTGGGCAAATTCCTCGAGCTCGCAAAAGCGGCCCACCGGGATTTTCTGGCGCAGCTCGGCTTGCCGCTCGGCGCTGACCTGCTCGGTCAGCATCTGGGTCTTGACGAAGGTTGGGGCCAGGGCGTTGCAGGTCACACCAAACGGGGCATATTCGCGTGCAAAACTGAAAGTCAGCGAAATCACGCCGCCCTTGCTGGCCGCGTAGGCCGGCAGCGGCGACAGGCCGCCGGTTTTGGCACCGTAGGACGACACGTTGACGATGCGGCCAAAGCCGCGTGCCTTCATGCCCGGCGCCACGCGCTGGCTCACGTAAAACACGCCGTCGAGGTTGATGCTCAGGGTCTTGCGCCACAGCTCGGGGGTGGTTTGTTCGCAATTGGCGTACTGCAGAAAACCGGCGTTGTTCACGCACACGTCGATGCGGCCGAAGCGCGCCTCGATCTGGTCGCAGGCCGCATGCACCTGGGCCTGGTCGCTCACGTCCATGGTGAAGCAGGCCAGCCGGTCGCCGTGCGCTGCCAGCGTGCTGGCGACCTGGTCGGTCCGCAAGTCGGTGGCGGCCACCCGGTAGCCTGCGTCGAGCAGGGCGCGGACGGTCGCCAGGCCCATGCCGGCGTTGGCGCCGGTGACGAGGGCGACCTGGTCTTGAATGGGGGGAGTCATGGTGTTGAGGGACATTTAAAAGTTGCTTGATGGTTTATGACCGGAAATCAGTTTTGCAATGTCGCGCCGACCTTGCGGCCTGCCGCAACAATTTCTTGCCAGGTCTGGGCATCTACCTCGATGCCATCGACTTCGCGCTGCACACGGGTGGCACGCTCAGGGTCGCCGGCAATCTGCACGGCGTCAAAGCCGGGTGCGACAGGGCCGGCCTGCAGCCAGTCGACAAACGCCACGGCTTCCTGCTCAAAAGTGGCCTCGGTGCCCAGTTTGGCCGGGTCGATCAGGATGCTCAGCATGCCGTTGACCACCGCACGCACGGCGGGGTCGGTTGGGCGGTGCCAGGTGCCGCTGCCCGTCAGCGCGCCGCCCAGCAACTCACAGGCCACGGCCAGGCCGTAGCCCTTGTGTTCGCCAAAGGCCAGCAGCGCACCAAACAGGCCGTTGCTTTGGGGCACCACCACCACGCCCGGGTCGGTGGTGGGGCGGCCGTGTTCGTCAATCAGTGTGCCGGGTTCGACGCGCCGACCTTCGTTGTGTGCGACCCGCATCTTGCCTTGTGCTACGCGGCTGGTGGCAAAGTCCAATATGAAAGGTTCGCGCCCTGCCAGCGGGATGCCAATGCAGCAGGGGTTGGTGCCATAACGCCCGTCGGCGCCGCCAAACGGCGCCACCACCGGGCGCGACTGGACGTTGACAAAATGCAGCGACACCAGGCCCTGGTCCACCGCCATTTCGGCAAAGTGCCCGATGCGCCCGAGGTGGTGGGCATTGCCCAGCGTCATGATGCAGCTGCCGTGGGTCTTGGCGCGGTCTATGCCCAGCGCCATCGCCTGCTCGCCGACGACCTGGCCGTAACCGCGCTGGCCGTCCAGCGTGAGCAGCGAGCCGGTGTCGAGGACTACCCGCACGCCGCTGTTGGGTTTCAGGCCGCCTTCGAGCACCGCGTCCACGTAACGCGGCAGCATGCCCACGCCGTGTGAGTCGTGGCCGCTCAGGTTGGCCAGCACCAGGTTGGCGGCGACGGTGGCCGCCTCTTCGGGCGAACTGCCGGCGGCTTTTAAAACCGTAGCTACCTGTGCACGTAACTGGGGGGCGGAGATGGTGTGGCTCATGAGGATGTTGAAGGTGTTCTGGGTTTTATTCCCTCTCCCCCTGGGAGAGGGAGTGAAGAAAAGGACTACATCACCGCGCCGACCTGCCAGGGCACAAACTCGTTTTGCCCGTAGCCGTGTTTTTCGCTCTTGCTGGGTGAGCCCGAGGCGGTGGCCAGTACCAGTTCAAAAATGCGTTGCCCCATCTCTGCCACCGTGCTGCTGCCGTCGATGATTTCGCCGCAGTTGATGTCCATGTCGTCTTCCTGCTTGCGCCACAGCGCCGAGTTGGTCGACAGCTTGAGCGAGGGCGAGGGCGCGCATCCATAGGCCGAGCCGCGGCCGGTCGTGAAGCAGATCAGGTTGGCGCCGCCGGCCACCTGGCCGGTTGCGCTGACCGGGTCGTAGCCGGGCGTGTCCATGTAGACAAAGCCGTGGGCCTGCACCGGCTCGGCGTATTCGTAGACCGCCTGCAGGTTGCTGGTGCCGCCCTTGGCGACGGCGCCCAGCGATTTTTCCAGGATGGTGGTCAGCCCGCCGGCCTTGTTGCCCGGCGAGGGGTTGTTGTTCATCTCGCCTTCGTTGATTTCGGTGTAGTGCTCCCACCACTTGATGCGCTGGATCAGCTTCTCTGCCACCTCGGGTTTCACCGCCCGGCGCGTCAGCAGGTGTTCCGCGCCGTAAATTTCGGGTGTCTCGCTCAGGATGGCGGTGCCGCCGTGTGCCACCAGCAGGTCCACCGCCGCGCCCAGCGCCGGGTTGGCGCTGATGCCGGAGTAGCCGTCCGAGCCGCCGCACTGCAGGCCGATGGTGATGTGCGCGGCGCTGCAGGGCTCGCGTTTCACGTTGTTGACCGCGGGCAGCATCTCGTTGATCAGTGCCACGCCTTTGGCCACGGTCTTGGTCGTGCCGCCCGTGTCCTGGATGTTGAACACCTTGAAGGTTTCGCCTTCCCGCAGGCTGCTGTGGGCCAGCCAGGCATTGATCTGGTTGGCTTCGCAGCCCAGCCCCACCACCAGCACGGCGGCGAAGTTGGCGTGCGTGGCGTAACCGGCCAGCGTGCGCTGCAGCATCTGCATGCCCATGCCCTCGGTGTCCATGCCACAGCCGGTGCCGTGGGTCAGCGCCACTACGCCATCGACATTCGGAAAATCGGCCAGTGCCGCCGGGTTGGTGCGCCGCGAAAAATGGTCGGCTATGGCGCGGGCCGCCGTGGCCGAGCAGTTCACGCTGGTCAGCACGCCGATGTAGTTGCGCGTCGCGACGCGGCCGTCGGCCCGCTTGATGCCCATGAAGGTGGCTTCCCGCCGCGGCGGCTCGGGTTTGACATCGGCGCCAAAGGCGTAGTCGCGCTCGAAGTCGCCCTTGTCCGGGCCCATGTCGAGGTTGTGCGTGTGCACATGCTCACCGGCGGCAATCGGTTTGCTGGCAAAGCCGATGATCTGGTTGTAACGCCGCACGGGCTCGCCCGGCGCGATGGCGTGGGTGGCAATCTTGTGGCCGGCCGGGATCAGGCCCTTGACCGGGACACCTTCGACGCTGGTGCCGCTCAGCAGTTGCTGGCGGGCGATCAGGACGTCATCGGCAGGGTGAAGGCGAATGAATGGGGTCATGGAAATTTCTCTTCAGTCAAACATTTCAACAAAATACATCAACAAGACATTTCAATAAAACATCTTCGGCAGCCACAGCACCAGCTTGGGGAAGTAGGTGATGATGATCAGACTGCCCAGCAGCGGAAACAGCCAGGGCAGGATGGCGATGGTGGTGCGCTCGACCGAGAGCTTGGCCACGCGCGCCAGCACAAACAGCACCATGCCCATGGGCGGGTGCAGCAGGCCAATCATCAGGTTGAGCACCATCACCAGTCCGAAATGGATGGGGTCAATGCCCAGCTGCACGGCGATGGGCACCAGGATGGGCACCAGAATCGTGATGGCCGCCGTAGGCTCCAGGAAGCAGCCCACAAACAGCATCAGTACATTGGCCAGCAGCAGGAAAACCCAGGCCTCCTTGGTGAAAGCCAGCACCCAGCTGGCGATGTCGGTGGTCACGCCGGTGGCTGTGAGCATCCAGCCGAAGATGGACGCCGCGGCCACGATGAACAGCACGGTGGACGTCGTCTCCACGGTATCGAGGCACACCTTCACGAAACTCTTGAAGGTCAGCGTGCCGTACCAGGCAAAGCCGAGAATCAGCGACCAGACGCAGGCAGCAATGGCGCCTTCGGTGGGCGTGAAGATGCCGGTGGTCATGCCGCCGATCAGCAGCACCGGCGTCATGATGGGCAGCACGGCCTGGAACTTGAACGCCTTGTCGGCCGCGAACAGCGCCACCAGCGCGGCGGCCACGGTAACTTGCGGCGGAAAGTCCAGCTTGCCGATCAGCAGCCACAGCAGCAGGGGCCAGCCGATGACCACGGCGGTCTCGATCAGCGCCTTGCTCAGGCGGCTCCACTCGAACTTGACGTCGGCGCCCCAGCCGTTCTTGTGGGCGAAGTAAGCCACCGTCAGCATCATCAGGATGGCCATCATGACGCCCGGCAGTATGCCCGCCAGAAACAATGCGCCGACGCTGACGTTGGCCATCATGCCGTAGATCACAAAGGGCAGGCTGGGCGGAATGATGGGCCCCAGCGTGGCGGAAGCCGCCGTCACGCCCACGGCAAATTCGGTGCTGTAGCCGTGGTCCTTCATGGCCTTGATCTCGATCGTGCCGAGTCCGGCCGCGTCGGCGATGGCGGTGCCGCTCATGCCGGCAAACACCACCGAACCCACGACATTGACATGGCCCAGCCCGCCCTTCATCCAGCCCACCAGCGCCAGCGCGTAGTTGTAGATGCGGTTGGTGATGCCGGCGTTGTTCATCAGGTTGCCGGCCAGGATGAAGAAGGGCACGGCCAACAGCGGAAAGCTGTCGATGCCGCTGACCATGCGGTGAATCACCACGAAGGGCGGGGAGCTCTGGGTGAACAGGATGTAGAGGAGCGAGGCGCCGGCCATGGCCATGGCCACCGGAAGGCCGCCGCTCATCAGGAACAGGAAAACAACCTTCAACATTTAACGGTCCTCCATGGTGGATTCAGGGCGTTCCAGCACGCTGTAGCCGCGCTTCACGTGCACACGCATGACCCAGAGCGAGCGCACGCACATGGCCGCAAAGCCGATCAGGCAGATGCCATACACCAGGTTCATGGGCAAGTCGACGATGGTCATTTTGTAATTGCCCATCTTCATCATCATTTGCCAGGTCAATACAACCGCAGCCGCCAGGAAGGCGATGCGCAGCACATCGGTGAGCAGGGCCATGGCCCGCCCCAGCCAGGGTGGCATGAAGCGGTAGAAAAAGTCGACCTGGATGTGGTTGTTCTTGGCCACGCCAATGGCGGCGCCCACGAACACGGTGGCGATCAGCAGGTAGCGCGCGATCTCTTCGGTCCAGGCGGCGGAGTCGTTCATCACATAGCGTGTGAAGAATTGGTAGAAAACCGTCAGCCCCAGTGCCCAGAAAAACAGCAGTGCCGCCCAGGCTTCGGCGGGTGTGTCCGACAGGTCAACCGCTTCGTCGGTGGCATGGAACTCGCCGTCGTCGCCCATGACCTTGGGCAGGGCGTCGATGTCAGGAATGGTGATCATGATGGTAGGGCGCAGGGGTTGGTGGGGAAGCCCCTCCCCGCGACGGGGAGGGGATCGAATGGCATGGGGATGGCGATCTGCAGCGTTAAGCCCCGCCCAGGTTCGGCGGGGCAACACGCAGTGCCTACTTGAGGGCCTGGATGCGGTCCCAATCCTTCTTGTCATAGCCCATGGAGCTCATGTCCACGGCTTTCACGATGCGGTCGCGGAACTCGTCCTTGTTGACCGTGACGACATTGAGGCCTTTTTTCTTGAACTCGTCGACCAGCTCGCCTTCACGTTTCTTGATGTCAGCCGTGGCGCTGGCTGCGGCCTCCTGCATCACGTCGGTGAAGATTTTCTTGTCCGCATCGCTGAGCTTGGTCCAGACGTGGGGGCCGACCTGCGTCACCAGTGAGTCCAGGATGTGGCCGGTCAGGATGATGTTCTTCTGGACCTCGAAAAACTTCTTGGCTTCGATGGTGGGCAGCGGATTTTCCTGCGCATCGACGGTGCCGTTCTGCAGGGCCAGGTAGACCTCGGCAAAAGCGATCGGCGTCGGGTTGGCGCCGCAGGCGCGCGGCAAGGCCATGTAGGCGGGCACGTCCGGCACCCGCATCTTCAGGCCCTTCATTTCATCGCAGGTCTTGAAGAGCTTGTTGCTGGTGGAGTGGCGTGCGCCGTAGTAGGTGACGGCGACGGTCTGCACGCCCGTTTTCTGCTTATAGCCGTCGGCCAGTTCCTTGAAGACATCGCTCTTGGAGTATTTGAGCAGGTGCTCAGGGTCGCGGAAGGTGTAGGGGTAGTAGCCCACGCCGATGCGCGGAAAGCTGCGGGCAGCGAAGGAGGCGCCCGAGATGATGATGTCGACGGTGCCCAGCTGCAAGCCCTGGTTGATGTCGCTTTCCTTGCCCAGCGTGGAAGCCGGGAACACCTGGATCTCGTAGCGGCCGGCGGTGCGCTTCTTGATCTCGTCTGCCGCCCAGACCGACCACTTGTGATAGGGCTCCGACGTTTCATACACGTGGGCCCACTTCAGCTTGGTTTGCGCATGGGCGATGCCAAATGACCCCATGGTCCCCGCCAATATTGCGCACAGGGCCATGGTTTTTATCGTCGATCGTTTTGTCATGTTGTCTCCTCGGTTGAAAAAAGGTGAACGTGAAAAGTTAAAAAATTGAAGAAGGTAAAAGTAAAAGCAGGGAAGTGCTGGACGCAGGCATCAGCTCGTCTTCGCGCGGCGCCAGCTCGCGCTGAATCGGGTGTGGGATTTGTCCATGTGGGCATGCATCGCAGCGCGGGCAGCGGCGCCGTCATGCGCGCAGATGGCGGCGTAAATCGCTTCGTGCTCGTCGATGGCGGATTGCCATGACTTCATGGTCTCGAAATAGCCACCCAGGCGCGTGAACAGCGGGCCGCGGCGCGAATCCCAGAAGCTCTGGACGGTTTCGATCAGCACCACGTTGCCGCAGGCCTCGACGATCGCGGTATGAAAGGCCCGGTCGCCTTCGAGCGGCAGCACGCCGCGCCCGGCATCGCTTTTCATGGCGTCTATGGCTTTGCGCATGGCGTCAATGTCTTTGCGTTTGGCCTGGACGGCGGCCATGGAGGCAATTTCGCCTTCCACCACGCGGCGCGCCCGGATGAGTTCCAGCGGTCCCCATTCGGTCGGCGCAATCTGCGGCCCGTTTTTCCGCTGAACCTGGTTCGACCGGTCCAGCACGTAAACGCCGGAGCCGGTGCGCACTTCGACCCAGCCTTCCACTTCCAGCGCGATCAGGGCTTCACGCACGGAGGGACGGCTCACGCCCAGTTGCTTGGCCAGGTCACGCTCAGCAGGCAGGCGTTTGCCAGCCGCAAACTCGCCCTTGCTGATCAGCGAGCGCAATTGCTCGGCAATCTGGCGGTACAGGCGTTTCGGTTCGACGGTTTGGATGGGCATGCGGGCTTTGGCGGCGAATTAAGGGTTAGCCAGAATTGGACAAGTGGTAAGACCAATTGATAATCCCATAAATCCACCGGCGGTGGCATCCGGCTAAACCCTGTAATACCGTTCATGACCTGAATAACCGACCTGAATAACCGACCTGAATAACCGCGAATAACCCTGGATACCCTTCCGCACCATGAAACCGCAAGTAACGATCGAATCCATCCGCCTGCGGCAGGTCAATTTGCCGCCCAAGGTCGTGCGCACCGACGCCATCCAGTCCTTCGTGACGCAGGAGACGCTGCTGCTGACCGTGCGCTGCAGCGATGGCGTGGAGGGCACCGGCTACGCCTACACCATAGGCACCGGCGGCTCGTCGGTCATGGCTTTGCTGCACGACCACCTGGCGCCGCGCCTGCTGGGCCGCAACCCGCTGCTGATTGAAGCGATCTGGAAAGACCTGTTTTTCCATACCCACGCCACGGCCGTCGGAGCCATCACCAGCCTGGCGCTGGCCTGCGTGGACACCGCGCTGTGGGACTGGCGCGCGCGCAGCCAGAACCTGCCCTTGTGGCAACTGCTGGGTGGCGCGCAGCCGCGAGTGCCGGTGTACACCACCGAAGGCGGCTGGCTGCACCTGAGCGCGGATGAGCTGGTGGACCAGACGCTGGCCGCCAAGGCCGAAGGTTTCAAGGGCGCCAAGATCAAGGTCGGCCGGCCGCATGTCAGCGAGGACGTGGCGCGCCTGTCCAAGGTGCGCGAGGCGGTCGGTGCGGGCTTCAACATCATGACCGATGCCAATCAGGGCTTCAACCGCCCCGAAGCCGTGCGCCGTGCGGCGGCTTTTGCCGCGCTGGACCTGGCCTGGCTGGAAGAGCCGCTGCCGGCGGAAAACATCTCCGGCCACCGGCATCTGCGCGAACACACGGCCATTCCGGTGGCGGTGGGCGAGTCGATGTACCACCTCAGCCAGTTCCGCGAATACCTGGAGCAGGGCGCCTGCAGCATCGTCCAGCCCGACGTGGCCCGCATTGGCGGCATCACACCCTGGATCAAGGTGGCGCATCTGGCCGAGGGCTTTGATGTGCCGGTGTGTCCGCACTTCCTGATGGAGCTGCATGTGAGCCTGTGCGCCGCCGTGCCCAACGCGGCCTGGGTCGAGTACATACCGCAGCTCGACGACATCACGACCAGCCGCATCCGCGTCGCGGAGGGCTACGCCTTTCCGCCGGACACGCCCGGCCTGGGCATCGAATGGGACTGGCCCGTCATCGGCAAGCGGCAGCTTGCCGACGTGACCATCAAGTAAGCCATCGCAATCATCGCAATCATCGTCAACAACCAAGGAACAAGCATGAGACTCCAGGGAAAAACCGCACTGGTCACGGCCGCCGGACAGGGCATCGGAAAGGCCACCGCGCTGGCCATGGCGGCCGAGGGCGCCCAGGTGTGGGCTACCGACGTCAATGAGAAACTGCTCGCCGACTACGCCGGCGTGCCCAACATCAAAACTGCAGCGCTCAATGTGCTCGACAAGGCCGCCATCCAGAAACTGGCGGCCGAGTTGCCGCCGATCAACGTGCTGTTCAACTGCGCCGGCTTTGTCCACGCTGGCTCCATCCTGCAGGCCACCGACGAGGACTGGGACTTTGCCTTCAACCTGAATGTGCGCTCGCAGTTCTGGATGATCCAGGCCGTGTTGCCCAATATGCTGGCCCATGGCGGCGGCAGCATCATCAACATGGCCAGCGTCTGCGGCTTCAAGGGCCTGCCGAACCGCTTTGTCTATGGCGCCTCCAAGGCCGCGGTGACCGGCCTCACGAAATGCGTGGCCGCTGACTTCGTGACGCAGGGTGTGCGCTGCAATGCCATTTGCCCCGGCACGGTCGACACCCCCTCGCTGCAAGACCGCATCAATGTGTTTGAGGACCCCGACGAGGCGCGGAAAAATTTCATCGCGCGCCAGCCCATGGGCCGCCTCGCGCAGGCCCATGAAATTGCGCCGCTCGTGGTGTTTCTGGCCAGTGACGAATCGGCCTTTGTGACCGGGCAGTCCTATGCCATCGACGGCGGCATGACCATATGAACCAGCTTGACCTGGCCGGCCGCCATGCGGTGATCACCGGCGGCGCGGCGGGCCTGGGCTTTGCCATTGCGCAGCGCATGCTGGCTTCGGGCGCGACTGTCACCGTGTGGGACCTCAACCCGCAGGCGCTGGCGGCGGCCCGAACCGAACTCGGCGCGGGTGTGCATACCGTTGTGGTGGATGTGAGCAGCCATGCCAGTGTGGTGGACGCCGTGCGGCAAACCGTGGCCCACCATCCGGTCATTGATGTGCTGGTCAACTCGGCCGGCATCACCGGCCCCAACGTCAAGCTGTGGGACTACCCGCCCGAGCAATGGATGCAGGTGCAGCAGGTCAACCTGAACGGACTTTTCTTCTGCTGCCGCGAGGTGGTGCCGCACATGCGCACGCGCAACTATGGCCGCATCATCAATATCGCCTCGGTGGCGGGCAAGGACGGCAATCCCAATGCCAGCGCCTACAGTGCCAGCAAGGCCGCCGTGATTGCGCTGACCAAGTCCCTGGGCAAGGAACTCGCCGATACTGGCGTGCGCGTCAATTGCGTGACGCCGGCTGCGGTAAAGACGCCAATTTTTGACCAGATGACGGCGGAACACATCCAGTTCATGCTGTCGAAAATCCCGATGGGCCGCTTCGGCACGCCCGAGGAAGTCGCGGCCATGGTGACGTGGCTGGCAACCGAAGAGTGTTCGTTTTCGACCGGCGCCGTGTTCGACCTGTCTGGCGGGCGTTCGACCTATTGATGTGATTGATGTGATTGATGTGACTTTGATTTAACCAGAAGGAAAACCATGAAACTCGTTCGTTATGGCAACCCGGGCAAGGAAAAGCCCGGACTGATTGATGCCGAAGGCAAGCTGCGCGACCTCAGCGGCGTGATCAAGGACATCGGTCCCGACCAGCTCGGCGATGCCGCGCTGGCCAAGCTGCGCAAACTGAAAACCGACAAGCTGCCGCTGGTCAGGGGTTCGCCGCGCATGGGCTGCCCGGTCAGCGGCGTCGGCAAGTTCATCGCCATCGGCCTGAACTACGCCGACCACGCGGCCGAGTCCGGCTTGCCGATTCCCGCCGAACCCGTCGTGTTCATGAAGGCCACCAGCTGCATCCAGGGGCCCAACGATCCGGTCATGCTGCCCAAGGGCTCGGTCAAGACCGACTGGGAGGTCGAGCTCGGCGTGGTGATCGGCACCCGCGCACGCTATGTGTCGCAGAAGGACGCGCTCACTTATGTGGCCGGCTACTGCACCATCAATGACGTCAGCGAGCGCGAGTTCCAGATCGAGCGCGGTGGTACCTGGGACAAGGGCAAGGGTTGCGACACCTTCGGCCCGATCGGTCCCTGGCTGGTGACGCGCGACGACGTGCCCAACCCGCAGAAACTGAGCATGTGGCTGGAGGTCAACGGCAAGCGCATGCAAAACGGCTCTACCAAAACCATGATCTTCAGCGTGGCCAAGCTCGTCAGCTACGTCAGCCAGTTCATGACGCTGGAGCCCGGCGACGTGATCACCACAGGCACGCCTCCCGGCGTGGGCCTGGGCATGAAACCGCCGGTGTACCTGAAAAAGGGCGACCAGATGACGGTGTGGATCGAGGGCCTGGGCGAGCAGAAGCAGACTGTGGTGCCGTTCAAGCTCGTGAAATAAAGCCCCCACGGTCGCTCGCTTCGCGTAACTCCCGAGGCCTTGCAGGCCGCGGCTCGCGAGACGCTTCGCCTCTGTCGCCTGTCCAAAGCTGCTCGAGCAGCTTTGGAGCCGCAGGCTCCAGCCCCTCGGGGGCCGCTGCGCCTGTGGCCCGGCAAAGCCGGTTCCACGGCTCATACTGGGTGAAGAGTTCGAGCGAACACAACTAGCGGGGGCCGCGGGACTGGCTTTGCCAGACCGCAGGCGCCGCCCCCTAGAGGGGGGAACAAGCTACACGCAGTGAGCTTGGACAGGGGGAGCCAATTTCTCCGCCCCCTGAGGGGGGAACAGGCTACACGCAGTGAGCCTGGACGGGGGTGGGCTTGTTCTAGGGTTTACCCTTGGTTTGGCTAGACCTTGTTCTCTATAAACAGACACTCCATCACCCGCAGGGCTTGACCGTCTTCGAATTGTTGCAAAATAGAACGATCGTTCGTTTTATTTTGGCTCAATCCCATGACCGTCAATGAACTCCCTGTCAAAACCGTTCCCGTCCCGGCTGCGCCTATCCCTGCGATCGGTGCACTCGTGCCCAAAAGCCAGCAAAAAGGCCAGCAGACCAAGGCGGCCATTGTCGATGCAGCTCTGGGGCTGGCCACGCAGATCGGCCTTGAGGGCCTGAGCATCGGGGCGCTCGCCGAAGTCATGCACATGAGCAAGTCCGGCGTGTTTGCCCATTTTGGCTCACGCGAGGAACTGCAAATTTCGGTGGTCCGCGAATACCACAGCCGCTTCGAGGAAGAGGTGTTCTTCCCGGCATTGCAGGCTTCCAGGGGTCTGCCGCGCCTGCGCGCACTGTTTCACAACTGGATGAACCGCACCTCGGTCGAGATCGATTCGGGATGCCTGTACATCAGCGGCGCCGTCGAGTTCGACGACCGGCCGGGGCCGGTGCGCGATGCGCTGGCGGGCTCGGTGCGGACCTGGCTGGCCGCGATGTACCGCGCCGTGATGCAGGCCAAGGAGGCCGGGCACCTGCAGCGCGATGCCGACGAACAGCAGATGGTCTTCGAGATTCACGGACTCATTCTCGCGCTGCATTACGAAGCCCGTTTCCTGAAGTCCCCCGGCTCTGTCGCCCGCGCCAACACCGGCTTTGCCAACATCCTGGCGCGTTACGGCAACGATGCGCCGTCGCCGGCAGAGCCATCCCCTGGCGCTTCGCCGACGAAGGCGCCGGCAAAAATCTCTCCCAAAACATCTTCATCTTCGAAACCGGCTTAAAGCCAAAGGACCCTCCATGCCTCAGTACACCCCACCCCTGCGCGACATGCAATTTGTCATGCACGAAGTGCTCAAGGTCACCGATGAATTGAAGGTCTTGCCGCGGCATGCCGACATCGATGCCGACACCATCAATGCGGTGATTGAAGAAGGCGGCAAGTTTGCGGCTGAAGTCACCTTCCCGCTCAATGTCAGCGGCGACCAGGAAGGCTGCACGCTGGACAAGACCACCCATGAAGTCACACCGCCCAAAGGCTTCAAGGAAGCGTATGCGAAGTACGTGGAAGGCGGCTGGGCCGCGTTGAGCTGCGACCCCGAGTACGGCGGCCAGGGCCTGCCCTTTGTCGTCAATCAGTGCGTTTACGAAATGATGAACTCGGCCAACCAGGCTTGGACGATGTACCCGGGCCTGTCGCACGGTGCGTATGAAGCCCTGCATGCCCACGGCACCGACGAGCAGAAAAAAATCTACCTGCCCAAGCTCACCAGCGGCGAATGGACCGGCACCATGTGCCTGACCGAGCCGCACTGCGGCACCGACCTGGGCCTGCTGCGCACCAAGGCAGAGCCGCAGCCCGACGGCACCTATCGTCTGACCGGCAACAAGATTTTCATCAGCGCCGGCGAACACGACATGACCAGCAACATCGTGCACCTGGTGCTGGCCCGCCTGCCCGATGCGCCACAGGGCAGCAAGGGCATCAGCCTGTTTGCCGTGCCCAAGTTCAACGTCAACCAGGACGGCTCGATCGGTTCGCGCAATGGCATTTACTGCGGCGGTATCGAGCACAAGATGGGCATCCACGGCAATTCCACCTGCCAGATGGTGCTGGAAGACGCCGTGGGCACCCTGGTGGGCGCACCCAACAAGGGCCTGGCCGCCATGTTCGTGATGATGAACGCCGCACGCCTGGGCGTGGGCAATCAGTCGCTGGGCCTGACCGAAGTGGCCTACCAGAACGCCCTGGCCTATGCCAAGGACCGCATCCAGATGCGCTCGCTCTCCGGCGTGAAAGCCAAGGACAAGCCGGCCGACCCCATCATCGTGCACCCCGACGTGCGCAAGATGCTGCTGACCGCCAAGGCCTATGCCGAAGGCGGCCGCGCCCTGGCCATTTACTGCACGCTGCTGCTCGACAAGGAGCTCCACCACCCCGACGAAAAGGTGCGCAAGGATTCCGGCGAAATCGTCGCCTTGCTCACGCCCATCGTCAAGGCCTTCCTGACCGACAACGGCCACATTGCCACCAACGCCTGCATGCAGGTCTTTGGCGGCCACGGCTTCATCAAGGAATGGGGCATGGAGCAGTTTGTGCGCGACAACCGCATCAACATGATTTATGAGGGCACCAACACCGTCCAGTCGCTGGACCTGCTGGGCCGCAAGATCCTGGGCAACAACGGCGCCACGCTGAAGAAATTCGGCAAGCTGATCGGCGCCTTGATCGAAGAGGAAGGCGTGAACGAGAAGATGGCCGAGTTCATCAACCCGCTGGCTTACCTGGCCGACCAGATGACCAAGTTCACGACCGAGCTCGGCTTCAAGGGTTTCCAGAACCCCGACGAAGTGGGCGCTGCCGCAGTCGACTACCTGCGGGTCGCCGGCCATCTGGTGTTCGGCTACTTCTGGGCCCGCATGGCGCAGGTCGCGCTGCGCGAGATTGCCGCCGGCAACACCGACAAGTTCTACGTGGCCAAGCTGCAGACCGCGCGGTTTTACTTCGCCAAACTCTTCCCCGAGACCGCGACGCTGATGCGCACCGCGCGTTCAGGCAGTCGGGCGCTGATGGACACCGATGAGGCGCTGGCTTGAACCATGCGGGGTCAGCCCCCACCCCCGCCCTCCCCCAGCGGGGGAGGGAGTTTCTTTGGCCTTCTTTGCGATCTTTTCTTTCTCCCTCTCCCTCTGGGAGAGGGTTGGGGTGAGGGCTCCCCAACCCATTAACGGAACCACATGATGCAAAAATTCACAGTCAAAAAAGTCGCCGTACTCGGCGCCGGCGTGATGGGCGCGCAGATCGCCGCCCATCTGGTCAATGTCAAGGTGCCTGTGGTGCTGTTTGACCTGCCCGCGAAAGAGGGCCCGAAGAATGGCATTGTCATCAAGGCGATTGAAAGCCTGAAAAAACTCAAGCCCGCGCCGCTGGGCGTGCCCGAGGACGCGGCGCTGATCCAGCAGGCCAACTACGAAGAGCACATGGAGGTGTTGAAAGAATGCGACCTCATCATCGAGGCCATTGCCGAGCGCATGGACTGGAAGACCGACCTGTATCACAAGATCGCCCCCTTCATTGCCGAAGGCGCTATCGTGGCCAGCAACACCTCGGGGCTGTCGATCACTAAACTCAGCGAGGCCCTGCCTGAATCGATCAAGCCGCGCTTTTGCGGCATCCACTTCTTCAATCCGCCGCGCTACATGACGCTGGTGGAGTTGATCAACACGCCCACCACCGAGCCGAAAGTGCTAGACGACCTGGAAGCCTTTGCGGTCAGCGCGCTGGGCAAGGGCGTGATCCGCGCGCACGACACGCCCAACTTCATTGCCAACCGCGTCGGCATTGCCGGCATGCTGGCCACCATCAAGGAAGCCGAAACCTTCGGCCTGACGTATGACGTGGTCGATGACCTGACCGGCAAGAAGCTGGGCCGCGCCAGCTCCGGCACCTTCCGCACCGCTGACGTGGTGGGCCTGGACACCATGGCGCATGTGATCAGGACACTGCAGGACAACCTCGGCCCCGTGGGTGGCTCAAGCAGTGGGAAAGTGGAAGACCCGTTTTCGGACATCTACGGCACGCCGCCGGTCCTGGCGAAATTGCTGGAATCCAAAAGCCTGGGCCAGAAGACCGGCGCCGGTTTTTACAAGAAGGTCGGCCGGGACATCTTGCGGCTCGACCCCGAGAGCATGGAGTACGTGGCCGCAGGCGCCAAGGCGAACGAGGTTGTCGGACGCATGCTGAAGAAGCCAGCCGGCGAGCGGCTGAAGCTGCTGCGCGAGGCCGAGGGCGCCGAAGCGCGTTTCCTCTGGGCCATCCTGCGCGACCAGTTCCACTATGCCGCGGTGCACCTCGAAAGCATTGCCGAAACCGCGCGCGACATCGATTTTTCGATGCGCTGGGGCTTTGGCGCCAAGCAAGGCCCGTTCGAGTTATGGCAACAGGCCGGCTGGAAGCAGGTGGCCAGCTGGATCCAGGAAGACATTGATGCGGGCAAGGCGTTGAGCAAAGCGCCGCTGCCCGACTGGGTGTTCAAGGGCCCGGTCGCCGACGCGGGCGGCGTGCACACCGCCGAAGGTTCGTGGAGCGCCTCGGCCCAAAAATTCATTCCGCGCCGCAAGCTGCCGGTTTATGAGCGCCAGCATTTCCCCGAAGACGTGCTGGGTGCCAACGTCCCGGCTTTCGAGACCGCCGGCACCACGCTGCATGAAGACGATGCCATCCGCCTCTGGACGCTGGATGGCGCGAACGGAGAAAAAGGCGACGTGTTGATTGCCAGCATCAAGACCAAGATGCACGCCATCAGCCCCGATGTGGCGGAAGGCCTGGCAATGGGCGTTGACCTCGCCGAGAAAGGCTACAAGGGCATGGTCATCTGGTCCAACGACGAGATGTTCTCGGCCGGCGCCGACCTGCAGGCCATGCTGCCCGCCTTCATGATGGGTGGCGCCAAGGCGATTGAAGGCGCGGAAGCCGAACTGCAAAACGTCATGCTCAAGCTGCGCTATGCCGCCGTGCCGGTGGTGTCGGCGATCCGCGGCCTGGCGCTGGGCGGTGGCTGCGAAATGGCGGTGTATTCGGCCAAACGCGTCGCCACGATGGAAAGCTACATCGGCCTCGTGGAAGTCGGCGTCGGCCTCGTTCCGGGTGCCGGCGGCCTGGCCTACATTGCGCGCCGTGCAGCGGAAAACGCCGCCATGTCCACCAACAAGGACATACTGCCTTTCCTGACCGAGGGCTTCACCGCCGCCGCCATGGCCAAGGTGGGCACCAGTGCGATTGAAAGCCGCAAGCTCGGCTACTTGTTGGACAGCGACGTCATCGTGCCGAACAAGGACGAACTGCTGTTCATCGCGCTGAACGAAGCCCGCGCCCTGTTCAACTCCGGCTACCGCGCGCCGCACAGGCGGCCCTTCCCGGTCGTGGGCCGCAACGGCCTGGCCACCATCAAGGGCCAGCTGGTCAACATGCGCGACGGCGGCTTCATCAGCGCCCACGACTTTCACATTGCCAGCCTGATCGCCAACGTGGTGTGCGGCGGCGACGTGGATGCCGGCACCCTGGTGACGGAAGAGTATTTGATGACGCTGGAACGCAAGGCTTTCTGTTCGCTGCTCGAAAACCCGAAAACGCAGGAACGCATCATGGGCATGATGAGCACCGGCAAACCAGTTCGTAATTGATAAAGCTACTGCGGAGCCCTCATGCGTCGTTGCAGCCCAAGCCCCATCCTCACGTACCTGAAGTACGTTCCGGTGGGTCTCGGGCACCCGCGCCTAGCCTGACGGCTCCTCGCTACGCTTTCTCAATCACGAACTCTCTATTTTTATGACAACTCCTAATCACGTCCCCAACCGCCTGGAGCGCCAGCTCGAGCGCCTGTCCGAGGTGCCGGCCTTTGCCCGCACCTGGTTTCGCAGCGTGATCCTGCGCCGCGCCGTGCCATTCACTGGCACGGCCGGGCTGGACTTTTTGCAGATGAGCAACAACCGGGTTGAAATCGGCATCCAGAACCAGAAGAAGGTGCAGAACCACATCGGCGGCGTGCATGCCTCGGCCATGAACCTGCTGGCAGAAACTGCCACCGGCATGGTGGTCGGCATGAACGTGCGAGACGACTGCGTCCCGCTGGCCAAGGAACTGAAGATGACCTTCAGGAAGCGCGCCACCGGCTCGTTGCGCGCCGTCGCAACGCTCACCGACGAGCAGCGAGCGGCCATGCAGGCCAGTGACAAGGGCGAAGTCAATGTGGCGGTCACGGTGACCGATGAGGCCGGCGTGAATCCGGTCGAGTGCGAGTTTGTTTGGGCTTGGGTGCCGTCAGGTCGCCTGCATCCCAACCTTCCCTCACAGGGGGACGGAAGCTGAACATCTCCCCGCATTGCTCCTTCCCCCGCTGGGGGAAGGCAGGGATGGGGGCTCTACGACATGCAAAACCAAGCCACCCTCAACGCCAGAATGTTCGCCAGGTCGCTCCGCCGCGAAATGACCGACGGCGAGCAACTGCTATGGCAGCGCTTGCGTGGCGAGCAACTGGGCGTCAAATTCAGGCGCCAGCATCCTGTCGGGTCCTACGTGGCGGATTTTGCGTGCCTCGCTCCCCAGCTGATTGTCGAGATAGACGGGTCGCAGCATATTGACCAGCAGGCCTATGACGCAAAGCGCGATGCATATTTCGAGTCTCTCGGATTTGACGTGATGCGTTTTCCGGCAAATTTGCCGTTCTCCGATTTGCAGTCGATGGTCGAGGCCATATACAACCGTTTGACCGAATTGGCCGCGGTCGCCCCCATCCCAACCTTCCCCCAGAGGGGGAAGGAGCCTGAGAGTTCACCCGTAACACCTCTGCCCCCTCGGAGTGCGGCGCTTGAAACCTCTTCTGTAACACTCCTTTCCCCTCAGGGCGGGGAGCTTAAAAACTCCCCCGTAGCACTTCTTCCGCCTCGGGGTGTAGAGCCTGAAAATTTCCCCGCACCACTCCTTCCCCCTCTGGGGGAAGGCAGGGATGGGGGCTCTCCCGAACCCTTGCCCGCAAGCCGCCGCTTTTAAAAGACACCCAACCTTTTACAGATTCACCGATTCACCGAGAAAGAGTTCCCCATGAAACAAGTCCAGGAAGCCTACATCGTTGCCGCCACGCGCACGCCCATCGGCCGTTCGCACCGGGGGTTTTTCCGCAATACCCGTCCCGACGACCTGCTCGTCAAGGCGCTGCAGGCCGCGCTGGCCCAGGTGCCCACGCTGGACCCGAAGGCGATTGAAGACATCATCTGCGGCTGCGCGATTCCCGAAGGCCCGCAGGGTTTGAACATCGCCCGCATCGGTGCGGTGCTGGCGGGCTTGCCCACCAGCGTGGGCGGCATCACCGTCAACCGCTTTTGCGCCTCTGGCCTGTCCGCCGTGCAGATGGCGGCAGACCGCATCCGTGTCGGCGAAGCCGATGTGATGATTGCCGCCGGCACCGAGAGCATGAGCATGGTGCCCATGTCGGGCAATTCGCCGTCGCTGTCGCCGGAGATGTTTGCCAACGACGAGAACGTCGGCATCGCCTACGGCATGGGCCTGACGGCCGAGAAGGTTGCGCAGCAGTGGAAGGTCTCGCGTGACGCGCAGGACCAGTTCGCCTACGAGTCCCACATGAAGGCGCTCAAGGCCCAGCAGGCCGGCGAGTTCACGAATGAAATCACGCCGGTGGAAGTGACCGACCGCAGCGCTAACCTGGAGACCGGCGAAGTCATCGCCACCACCCGCACCGTGAGCCTGGACGAAGGCGCACGCCCCGACACCACGGTGGAAGGCCTGGCCAAACTGAAAACCGTGTTTGCTGCGCGCGGCTCGGTCACGGCCGGCAACAGCTCGCAAACTTCCGATGGGGCCGGCGCGCTGATTCTGGCCAGCGAAAAAGCCGTCAAGGAATTCGGCCTGAAACCGCTGGCGCGTTTCGTCAGTTACGCCGCCAAGGGCGTGCCGCCGCACATCATGGGCATTGGCCCGATCGAAGCCATTCCAGCAGCGCTGCGTTACGCCGGCCTGAAGCAGGACGACATCGACTGGTTCGAACTCAACGAGGCGTTTGCCGCGCAGTCGCTGGCGGTCATCAACACGCTGGGCTTGAATGCCGCCAAGGTCAATCCGATGGGCGGCGCCATCGCCCTAGGCCATCCCCTGGGGGCGACCGGTGCTATTCGTGCGGCCACCGTGATTCATGCGCTGCAGCGCCATCAGCTGAAGTACGGCATGGTGACCATGTGCGTGGGTATGGGACAAGGCGCCGCCGGCATCTTCGAACGGGTGTAGCGGCTACTGCGCGGGCGCATTGCGTCGTTGCAGCCCAAAGAAAATCCTCACGACCCTTTAGGTCGCTCCGGTTTTCTTCGGGCACCCGCGCCTAGCACTGCATCCCGCTCGCTACGCCGGGGGAGTGGCGGCTGTTGTGGACTAAACCGGCGAAGACCGGCGTGCAATTTTTTGGAGACAAGACATGCAAAAACAGATTCTCGACTCGGGCACCTCGCAGCTGTCGCTGCGTGTGTACGAGGCCAGCGCGCCAGCCCGCGCCAGCGTCGTGATCGGCGGCGCAATGGGCGTGCGCCAGGACTACTACACGTCGTTTGCTGAATGGCTGTCCAGCCAGGGCTTTCGTGTCACCACCTTTGACTACCGCGGCTCGGGCGAGTCATTGCCTGATACCGTGGACGGCAGCCTTCGCGGCTTCAAGGCCGATCTGCTGGATTGGGCAAGCGATTACGCAGCCGTGGTGGATGCGGCCAAGTCCGCACTGCCCGACGCGCCGCTTTACCTGCTGGGACACAGTCTCGGCGCGCAGCTGCCGGGCTTCCTGAAGAACCAGGCCCAGGTCGACGGGATGATCAGTATTGCGGCCGGCAGCGGCTACTGGCGCGACAACGCGCCGCAGCTCAGGCGCATGATTCTGTACTTCTGGTATGTGCTGGTGCCGCTGGCCACGTGCCTGTTCGGTTATTTCCCGGGACGCAAGCTCAAAAAAGTGGGTGACGTGCCGGCAGGCGTGATGCTGCAGTGGCGCAAGTGGTGCCTGGACCCGCAGTACAGCGTGGGCGCCGAGGGGGAGAGCGCGCGCCTGAGCTATGGGCGGGTCAGCTTCCCGGTGAAGGCCCTGTCCATCACCGACGATGAGCTGATGACCTGGCGCGGCACGCAGAACCTGATCAACCTGTATGCCAATGCGCCGCGCAGCTTCGAGCGGATCGCGCCGGCCGACCTGCAGGTCAAGCGCATTGGGCATTTCGGGTTTTTCCGCGAACAGTTCGACCAGACCTTGTGGCCGCGCGCCCGGCAGATTCTGGACGGCTTGGCGCGGCTGCCGGCTTAAACCTGGAAACAGCAGTTGACCGCTCGCAAACTTCAGGAAAGCCGCATGCTCATTGACTTTCCCCTCTTCGATGGCGATTACCTTCTGGGGTGACAGCGCTATGCGCCCGATTGCACCATGCTCGGCGCGCCATGCTGCGTTGCTCCGCCTTGTGGGCAGAAGCCCACTGCGTTGTCACGCCTTGCCTGGCACGCCGATCACAGCGCACTCGGGCGCATCCAACTGCCGTTTCCAGGTTAGATCTCGAAACGAATCCCCTGCGCCAGCGGCAGGCTGGAGCCGTAGTTGACCGTGTTGGTGGCGCGGCGCATATAGGCTTTCCACGAATCCGAGCCCGACTCCCGGCCGCCGCCGGTTTCCTTCTCGCCGCCAAATGCACCGCCGATTTCCGCGCCGCTGGTGCCGATGTTGACATTGGCGATGCCGCAGTCCGAACCGCGCGCCGAAGTGAAGCGCTCGGCCTCGCGCAGGTCCTGGGTGAAGACGGCGGACGACAGGCCGTGCACCACGGCATTGTTCATGGCAATGGCATCGTCGAAGTCGTCGTAAGGCACCACATACAGAATCGGCGCAAACGTTTCGTGCAACATGGGGCCGGCCTGCTCGGCCAGTTCCACGATGGCGGGCCGCACATAGTGGCCTGTACCAGCACTACCACCAGCCCCGGCGCCTTCCTCGCGCTGGCCAAAATGAACCTTGGCGCCCAGGCCCTTCGCGCTGGCCAGTGCGGTTTGCATGGCGTCAAAGGCGCGGCCGTCGATCAGCGGGCCGACCAGCGTGCCTTCGGTGAGCGGGTTGCCTACCGGCAGGCGCGCGAACACCGACACCAGCCGCTCCACCAGCGCCGGGTAAACGGAGCGGTGCACGATCAGCCGGCGCAGGCTGGTGCAGCGCTGCCCGGCCGTGCCGGCGGCGGCAAACGCCGCGCCGCGCACCACCAGTTCCAGGTTGGCCGAGGGGCAGACGATGGCCGCGTTGTTGCCGCCCAGCTCGAGCAGCGAGCGCTTGAACTGCGCCGCGCAGGCCATGGCCACGTTCTTGCCCATGGCGGTCGAGCCGGTCGCGCTGACCAGCTTGACCTGCGGGTGGTTGACCAGCGCTTCGCCGACAGGGCGCTCACCGATCAGCAACTCGCTCAGGCCTTCGGTCTCCAGCCCCAGCTCCGTGGCCGCACGCAGCAGCAGGCCATGGAGCGCGACGGCCGACAGCGGCGTCTTTTCGGAAGGCTTCCAGGCCAGCGTGTTGCCGCAGACCAGCGCCAGCGCGGCATTCCAGGCAAACACCGCCATCGGGAAATTGAAGGCCGAGATGATGCCGACCACGCCCACCGGATGCCAGGTCTCCAGCAGCTTGTGGTCGGGCCGTTCGCTGGCAATCGTCAGGCCGTAGAGCTGGCGCGACAGGCCGACCGCAAATTCGCAGATGTCGATCACTTCCTGGACTTCGCCCAGGCCCTCCTGCAGGATCTTGCCGGTCTCCAGCGAGATCAGCTGCCCGAGTTCCGGCTTGTGGCGCCGCACGGTTTCGCCGAAGGCGCGTACCAGTTCACCGCGCTTGGGTGCCGGCACATCGCGCCAGCTCAAAAACCGCTGATGCGCACGATTGAGCGCGGCATCCACGTCGGCCGGGCTGGTGGTGGCGAGACGCGCCAGCCGGCTGCCATCAATCGGGGTGTGAACCTCAAGGGTCGCGGACGCCTGGCTGTCGAGGTCGGCGTGGATGCCCAGGCTTTGCAGCAGGGACGAGATGTCGTTGGCGTGGCTCATGGTGAAGTCCTTTCGGGGAAATGTTGGCGTGATGATGGCGTACCGGCCGGGGCGGCAAGGCTGCGCAGCCCGCGGCCCAGGCGTTGCGCGCCTTGCAGCAGGGCGTCTGCACTGGGGTTGGCAAAACTCAGGCGTAGCCAGGGCTGTGCGGTGTTGTGAAGGCTGAAGGCGGCGCCCGGCACGGCCAGCACCTGGTGCTGCAGGCCGAAGTCCACCCACGCCTGCGACGGGATCAGTGGCAGCTCGCTGGCAAGCCGGGCCCAGACAAACATGCCGCCCTGGGGCTCGCTGAATTCAAGCAGCCCGTCGCAGTGTGCATGCAGTGCACCGGCCAGCGCACGGGCCTTGACCGCGTAAGCCTTGCGCAGCATGGCCAGGTGCTCATCCAGGCGGCTGGAGGCCAGCATCGCGGTCAGGGTCAGCTGTTCAAGCGAGCCGCTGTGCACATCGGCGGCCTGCTTGGCCAGCACAACGGCGCGCAGCACGTCCGGCGGCGCCATCAGCATGCCCAGGCGCAGGGCCGGGGCCACCACCTTGGAATAACTCGTCATGTAGGCCACCTGCGCATGTGATCCGGTTTGCTGGTTGATCTGTGCCAGCGAAGGCGGTGGCGCCGCGCCAAACCAGAGTTCGCCATAAGGATCGTCCTCGATCAGTGTGACCTCGTGCCGTGCGGCAAGTTCCAGCAGGCGCACGCGCCGCGCCAGGGGCATCACGGCGCCTGTCGGGTTGGCAAAGTTGGGAACCACATACAGCACGCGTGGCCGTGCGCTGGTAAAAACACTTTCCAGCCGCTCAACATCCAGCCCCTGGGCATCGGCAGGAACTTCCACCAGCTGCGCTCCCGCAAAGCGGAAGGCCTGCAGGGCGGCCGGGTAGTTGAAGGACTCCACCGCCACGCCGGCGCCCGGCTCGACGAGAACCCGCGCCAGCAGGTCTATGGCCTGCTGCGAGCCGGTGGTGATCACCACTTGCTCAGCCTGGGCCTGCAGGCCGCGTTGTTGCAGCAGCTCAGCGCTGGCCGCACGCAGCGCGGGCAGGCCCTCGGTAGCGCCGTATTGCAGGCTGTGCCCCTGCAGGCCGGAGGCCACGGCCAGCATGCATTCGCGCAGCCAGTCCGCCGGCAGCAGTGCGGGGTCGGGATGACCGCCCGCCAGCGAAATCATGCCGGGCTGTCCGGCCAGTGCCAGCATGGCGCGAATCGGCGAACCGCTCGCCTGCGCGTAGAGCGGGCGGACCGGCGTGCGCGCGGTGACGCTCATGGGTTGACCTCCGCGCTACGCGCTGCGGTGTTCGCCTTGGGAGTGGCAGCCTTGGGAGCGGCCCGGTGGCTCATGCGCGGGCCGCCGTCATGCCAAAAATGCCGGTGGCATTGCCGGCGTCAAAGGCCAGGTCCAGGCGGCCGCCTTGCGCCGGGTCATTGGCGGCAGGGCTCGGATGCAGCTCGGCGCGGGTGATGAATTCATAGAACGAACCCGGTACCGCGCGTGTGACCTGGCCGGCGGGTGTGAGGAATTCGCGCTGCACGGTGGCGGCGCGAAACGCCGTCTGGCGCACCCGGCCACTGGCCGAGACTTCGACCTTGTCCTTGATGGGGCGGCCCAGTTCGCGCTGGCGCCGGGCCACCGCATCCACATCGCCGACGCGGTCGGTCGCGTGGTTGAAGGCGTTGCCCTCGGTGGCGATCCAGGCCATTTCGGCGGACTCGGCCAGCAGCAATTCATAGTCATCCAGCGCAAACACGCCATGCTGGCGGTCAAAGCACCGGAGCATCACCGGCAGCAGCCGCAGCGCCTGTTGCAGCGGCAGCTTGCCGTCGCGCGCCAGCTGCTCCAGGTCCGCCACATCTTGCGGGCCCAGCGGGTCGCGCGAGGTGCACAACACCCGCGTAACGGCTGCCTGGAAGGGCACCGTGAACTGTTCGGGATGCAGTTCGGACACAAAAAACTGCGCGATCTCCTGCGGGAAATCCTGGTGGCACCAGGCGCGGCCGGTCATTTTCAGGCGCGGCAAGGGGTAAGTGTCTTGTAGCGTAAAACCCAACGGGCGCAGCAGCCGCGTGAAGGCCGCCTCTCCCGGAGGCAGGGCGCCGCTGGGCCAGCGCACGGTGCGCAGCGCGCCGTGGTCAAAGACGACCTGGCGCTGCTGCCCGGCCACATCGCTGGCCATGTACTCTTGCGCCGCCGGCACCCGCTGCACCAGGCCATGGAACAGGGCCATGTTCAGGGCCTGGGCCAGTTCGGCGCGCGTCACCGTGCCGGACACGCCGGACTGCAGGGCAGGGTGGACGTACATCTGCTCATGGATGTGCTGCACGGCTTCGGGCGGCAGGCAGCTGGCAAGCAGGGTCTGGAGGTTGGTCATTGCGTGGGTAATTTCAGCGGTTGAAGGGGAGTGTTCTCAGCGGATAAATTCAACGGGTAGAAGCCGGATTCTCGGGAAATCACGGCCGCTGCGCAAAGGATGTATTTCGATGCAGGCATGAGATATATTCATGCGATGCGCCGAAAAATCCCCTCCACCCAGGCCTTGCTGGCCTTCGAAGCGGCGGCGCACCGCGGCAGTTTCACGCTCGCGGGGCAAGACCTGTCGGTGAGCCAGAGTGCGGTCAGCCATCAGATCCTGGGGCTGGAGCAGGACCTTGATGTGAGCCTCTTTTTGCGCCTGCCGCGCCAGCTGGTGCTGACCGATGCCGGGCGCTCGCTGCTGTCGCGTGTCAGCCCGGCGCTCGATGCGCTGGAAGCGGCGATGCTGGACCTGGCGTCTTCCAAGGGTGAGGGCGGCACGCTGGAGCTCGGCGTGGTGCCCACCTTCGCCACCAAGTGGCTGATTCCCCGCATGCCCACCTTCCTCAAGGCGCACCCGCATGTCACGCTGAACCTGTCGACCCGGCTGCTGCCCTTTGATTTTTCGCTCACCGGCCTGGACGCGGCCATCCACTACGGCCGGCCCGACTGGCCCGGCACCGAGTCCGAGTACCTGATGGGTGAGGAAAGCGTGGTGGTGTGCAGCCCCGCGCTGATGAAAAAGCGCCAGCTGCGGCGCCCGGCCGACGTGCTGAAGTTCACGCTGATCCACCAGAGCACGCGGCCGCACGCCTGGCGCGACTGGCTGCAGCTGGCCGGCATTGACGACGCGCAGGGCGCCAGCACCGGCCCGAAGTACGAGCTGTTTTCGATGATCGCCCAGGCCGTCAAGGCCGGGCTGGGGGTGGCGGTGCTGCCGCGCTTTCTGGTGGCCGACGAGATTGCCGATGGCACCCTGGCCGTGCCGTTTGACCTGTCATTGAGTTCAGACTTTGCCTACTACCTGGTGTGGCCCACGCAAAAGGCCAACTGGCGGCCCTTGCTGCAGCTGCGCGAATGGCTGCGCGAACAGGCGGCACCTCCGGCGTCCTCGGTGTAAAGGGGCTCAGGCGCTGTCTGTGGGCGCCAGGCTTTGCGCCGGCCGGCGCAGCGTGCTGTCAAAAGGGTTGAGCTGCGCGCCAATGGCCGTGGCCTCGCGCTTGAGCAACTCCACCACCGTTGGCAGGCGGTCGGGGCTGAGCCGCGACGAGATCGTGCCGACGCTCAGTGCCGCCACGGCGCGGCCTTCACGGTCCAGCACCGGCACACCCACGCCCGCCATGCCGTCGAGCAAACCGGTGTTGCGCCCGGCATAGCCCGTCTGGCGCACCCGCTCGATTTCGGTGCGCAGGTAGACCTCGTCATAGACGCCGTACTCGCGCATGCGCGGCAGGTTGTAGCGAATCACCTCTTCGCGTTCGGACTCCGGCAAAAAGGCCAGGATGGCCAGGCTGCCCTGGCCCATGCCCAGCGCCACCCGCCCGCCAATGTCGCCGGTGAAGGAGCGGATCGGGAAGGGCCCTTCGCTGCGGTCCAGGCACACCGCGTCAAAGCCGCTGCGCACCAGCAAAAAGATGGTGTCGCCCAGGCTGGCGCACAGCCGCAGCATGGACGGCCGGCACAGCGCGCGCAAGTCCATCGAGTTGCCGGCCTGTGCGGCCAGCGCAAAAAAATCAATGCTCAGCCGGTAGAGCTTGGACGCGGCGTCCTGCTCCACGACGCGCTCGGCCACCAGGCTTTGCAGCAGACGGTGGGTGGTGGCCTGCGTCAACCCCGTGGCCTTGGCAATGTGCGTGATGCGCCCGCCCTTGGCCTGAGTGGTGGCCAGGGCCCGCAAGATGGCAAAAGCGCGCTGCACGCTGCTCGAGGCGCTGTCGTCCTCTTTTGAATTTTCTTTCATGAGCATCTCCTTCATGGCATTTCTTTCATCGGAATGAATTTCATCCATATCTTATAGAAATTCCATTAAATGGAATAAATTAAATAAATATCTCTATATACGGAATAACCTATTGACGATTTTTTATGAGATGCCCTAGCATGAATGTCATCAAGGTGTCTCAAAACAACCTTGATGCGGCCTTCAGGCAACCGGTTGCGGCGCTGATGTCCCTGCGGATTTCCCCTGTGCATGTCTTCCCTGATGCCTTCCTTGTTTGTGCCTTGTTTGTGAGGTGTTCCTGATGTCTTTTCTGACCCTGGCGAATGTGAACAAGTCCTATGGCGCTACGCACGCCGTGATCGACATGAACCTGTCGGTGGAGAAGGGCGAATTTGTCTCGCTGCTCGGGCCTTCGGGCTGCGGCAAGACCACGACGCTGCAAATGATTGCCGGTTTTGCCGATGTCACCGCCGGCCGCATCACGCTCGATGGCCGTGACATCACCCACGCCAAACCGAATACGCGCGGTCTGGGCATCGTGTTCCAGAGCTACGCACTGTTCCCTCACATGAGCGTGCACGACAACGTCAGCTTTGGCCTGGAGATGCGGCGCATGCCCAAAAACGAGCGCACCGAACGCGTCAAGGCTGCGCTGGCGCTGGTGCACCTGGAGGCGCACGCCACGCGCTACCCGCGCGAGCTGTCCGGCGGCCAGCGCCAGCGGGTGGCCCTGGCCCGCGCCCTGGTCATCGAGCCGCCGGTGTTGCTGCTCGACGAGCCGCTGTCCAACCTCGACGCCAAGCTGCGCGAGGAAATGCAGTTCGAGCTGCGGCAGATCCAGCGCAAGGTGGGCACCACCACCGTGATGGTCACGCACGACCAGACCGAGGCCATGTCCATCAGCGACCGCGTGGTGGTGATGGAGGCCGGCCGCGTCACGCAAATTGACCAGCCGCACCGCCTGTACGAACACCCGCAAACGCGTTTCATCTCCAGCTTTGTCGGCAAGGCCAACCTGCTGGAAGGCCGCGTCATCGCCACCGGCGCCTGGGCCACGGTGGACCTGGGAACGGCCTCGCTCGAGGTCAATGCGCCCGGGGCCGCCGCGGGCGACGCCGTGGTGCTCAGCCTGCGGCCCGAAAAAATCCGCCTCGTGCCCGAAACCCAGGGCCGCCTCGCGGGCACCGTGTGCGAGCGTTTTTTCCTGGGCAGCCAGTGGCTCTACCAGGTAGACACCGCCGCCGGCGAGCTGGTGGTGGTTTGCCCCAACGACGGCGAAGTGCCCGCCGAAGAAGGCCAGCGCGTCGGCCTGGACTGGCCGGCCGGCCAGGTGCGCCTGTTGCCCGGCGCGCTGCATTTGCCACGCGAGCCGCAGCGCGTGCTGGAGGCGGTGGCATGAACGCGGCGACCCGTTTTCATTCCCTCTCCCCCTGGGAGAGGGTTAGGGTTAGGGTGTTCGCGCAGGCCGCTGGCCTTATAGCCGCCCAGGCCCTCACCCCTGCCCTCTCCCGGAGGGAGAGGGAGCAACACGGGGGCAAGCAGTGAACGCGACAACCATGGTGGGAGCTGCACCAAATGTTTCGCGGCCCTCGGCGGCTCGCGCCCCCTGGCTGCTGTCGGCGCCGGCCTTTGTGCTGTTTGCCTGCCTGCTGCTGGTGCCCCTGGCGCTCACGGCCGTGCTGTCCTTCCAGGCGTTCGACCACGCCACGGGCGTCAAAAACAGCTTCACGCTGGCGCATTACGCTGCGGTGCTCACAGACGACTACTACCACCGCATTTTCTGGCGCACCTTCTGGGTCTCCGCGCTCACCACGCTGATCTGCGTGCTCGTCGGCGCGCCCGAGGCCTATGTGCTCAGCCGCATGCGCAACCCGTGGCGCTCTGTGCTGCTGCTGGTGGTGCTGGCGCCGCTGCTGGTGTCGGTGGTGGTGCGCGCTTTTGGCTGGAGCATGCTGCTCGGGCCCGAGGGCGTGGTGAACCAGGCCGTGCGTGCCATGGGCCTGCCGCCCATGCGCATCCTCTACACCGAAGCCGCCGTGGTCATTGCGCTGGTGCATGTGATGCTGCCCTTCATGGTGATCCCGGTCTGGACCTCGCTGCAAAAGCTCGACCCCGGCGTGGAAGACGCCGCGCTGTCGCTCAAGGCCTCGCATTTCACCACCGTGCGCCGCATTATTTTTCCGCAGGTGCTGCCCGGCGTTCTCTCGGGCAGCCTGATCGTCTTCGGCCTGAGCGCCAGCGCCTTTGCCATTCCCGGCCTGCTGGGCGGGCGGCGCCTGAAGATGGTGGCCACCGTGGTGTACGACGAGTACCTGCACGAGCTCAACTGGCCGCTGGGCGCGGCGATTGCGCTCACGCTGCTACTGGCCAACCTGGTGCTGATGCTCAGCTACAACCGGGTGCTCGAGCGCTCCTACAAAAAATCAATGGGCTAAGCGGGGTCTGCACCATGTCAAAAAACGGTCCCATCGCACTCATCTTCAACGCCCTCGTCATCGCCTTCATGATGGCGCCGCTCGTCATCGTCTGCGTGGTGGCCTTCACGCCCGAGAACACGCTGACCATTCCCACCACGCATTTCTCGCTGCGCTGGTTCAAGGCGGTGTTTGCCCATGCCGACTTTGTGCAGTCCTTCAAGAACAGCCTGTGGCTGGCCTTCCTGTCGGCCACGCTGGCCACCGTCCTGGCCGTGCCGGCGGGGCTGGCGATTGCGCGCCACAGCTTCCCGGGGCGCGATTTCCTCAATGGCCTGTTTCTCTCGCCGCTGATCATTCCGCACCTGGTGCTGGGCGTGGCGCTGCTGCGCACCTTTTCGCTGATTGGCGCCACCGGCAGCTTCTTCTGGCTGGCGCTGGCCCACGTGGTCGTCATCACGCCGTATGCGCTGCGACTGGTGCTGGCGTCGGTGGAGGGCGGCGACCGCAGCGCGGAGCAGGCCGCCCTGTCGCTGGGCGCCAGCCAGGCCACGGTGTTCCGGCGCATCACGCTGCCGATGATTTTGCCCGGCGTCACCGGCGGCTGGCTGCTCGCCTTCATCAACAGCTTTGACGAGGTAACCATGTCGATCTTCGTCACCGCGCCGTCCACCGTGACGCTGCCGGTCCGCATGTACATGTATGCGACCGAGTCGATTGACCCGCTGATGGCGGCGGTCTCGGCGCTCATGGTGGCGCTGACGGCCGTCGCCATGCTGGTGCTGGACCGCGTGTATGGCCTCGACAAGATTCTGGTGGGGCACAAATGACCCTGCCTACTGAAACTGAAACACCCCGCTCCCCAGGAAACACCGTGGCTCTTCTTCAACGCGTGGCCGAAACCGGCCGTGCCCCGGTAGGCTTTGTGCTCAACGGCCAGGCGCTGACCGCGCTGGCCGGCGACACCGTGCTGACCGCGGTGCTCACCCACACGGCGCAGCTGCGCCACAGCGAATTCAGCGGCGAGCCGCGTGCCGGTTTTTGCATGATGGGAGCCTGCCAGGACTGCTGGATCACCACCGAGTCGGGCCAGCGCCTGCGCGCCTGCGGCACGTTCATTGAAGAGGGCATGCGCCTGGTGACCGGCGAGGAGGCTATGAGCGACGCCGGGCCGCCCCAAGGCGTGAAGGCCCCCTCGGGGGGAAGCGCAGTACACGAAGTGACAAGCGTGGGGGCTCTTACATCATGACGGCCGTCCTGCATCCCGTCATTGTGGGCGCCGGCCCGGCCGGCGTGCGCGCGGCGCAAACGCTGGTCGCGCACGGCGTGCGGCCGGTGGTCATTGACGAAGCACCGCGCTGGGGCGGGCAGATTTACCGCCAGCCGCCGCCCGGCTTCACCCGCTCCAAACGCACGCTGTACGGCTTTGAAGCCGGCCGTGCCGAGGCGCTGCACAGCGCCATGGCCAACATCCTGGACCGCGTCGACTACCGGCCCGACACCCTGGTCTGGAGCGCCGAAGGCGGCCGGCTTGATTTGCTCTGCCGCGGGCGCATGGGCACGCTGCCCTATGGCCAGCTGATCGTGGCCACGGGTGCAACCGACCGCGTCCTGCCGTTTCCCGGCTGGACATTGCCCGGCGTCTACACTCTGGGCGCCGCGCAGGTGGCGCTGAAGTACCAGGGCTGCGCCATCGGCTCGCGCGTGGTCATCGCCGGCACCGGCCCCCTGCTGTATCTGGTGGCCTACCAGTATGCGAAAGCCGGCGCCAAGGTGGTTGCCGTGCTGGACACCGCCAGCTTCAAAGACAAGGCGCTGGCGGCGCCGGCCATGCTGCGCCAGCCCGCCGTGTTTGCCAAGGGCGTGTATTACCTGGGCTGGTTGCGCGCGCACGGCGTGCCGGTGCACCAGGGCGTGCGGCTGGTGCGCGCCACGGGCGAGGCGCAGGTCACGGCCATGCGCTGGCGCGATGGCGCGGCCGAGCACGAAGTGGCCTGCGATGCCGTGGCCTTTGGGTATGCCTTGCGCTCGGAAACCCAGCTGGCCGACCTGCTGGGCTGCCGTTTCAGCTACAACGCCCTGCAGCGCGCCGCGCTGCCCGAACGCGATGGGGCCGGGCGCTCCAGCGTGCCGGGCGTGTACCTGGCGGGCGATGGGGCCGGCATCATGGGCGCCGACGCGGCCGAATGGGCGGGTGAGCGTGCGGCGCTGGCGCTGCTGGCCGATGCGGGCAAGCCCGTGAATGCTGTGGACGCCGCACGCGCCTCTGAACTGGAAGCGAAGCTGGCGCGCACGGCGGCCTTTCGCGTCGGGCTGGAGCGCGCCTTTCCCTTCCCGCAGGACTGGGCCGCCAGCGCACCTGACGAGCTGGTGATTTGCCGCTGCGAAGAAATCACCGCGGGCGAATTGCGCCAATGCGTCCACGACACCGGCGCGCGCGAGATGAACCGCCTCAAGGCGTTGACGCGCGTCGGCATGGGGCGCTGCCAGGGCCGCACCTGCGGCGTGGCGGCGGCGGAAATCCTGGCGCATGCCTGCGCCGCCGCACCCGATGCGGTGGGCCGGCTGCGCGGCCAGGCGCCCATCAAGCCACTGCCGTTTGCGGCCATGGCCCGGGTGAACGGAGAGGCCGCATGATGGAACGCCTCTCTGCCGACGTGGCCATCATTGGCGGCGGCATCGTGGGCTCGTCGGCCGCGCTGTTCCTGCGGCGCATGGGCTTGTCGGTGGTCTTGCTGGAGCGCGACCTCTGCGGCTCCCGCTCCAGCGGCGTGAACTACGGCGGCGTGCGGCGCCAGGGGCGGCCAGCCAGCCAGCTGCCGCTGTCGCAACGCGCACAGGGCCTGTGGGCGCAGTTGCCGCAACTCATCGGCGTCGACGGCGAATACCTGCGCTCCGGCCACCTCAAGATTGCACGCAGCGAGGCCGACCTGGCCGCGCTGGAAAGCTACCGCGAACGCACGCAGGGCTTCGGCATGGACCTGCAAATCCTTTCGGCGCGGGCCTTGCGCGAGCGCTGCCCCTGGCTGGGCCGGGCGGCCGTGGGCGCGTCCCTGTGCCCGGATGACGGGCAGGCCAACCCGCGCCTGGTGTCGCCGGCCTTTGCGCTGGCCGCGCGGCGGCTGGGCGCGGATGTGCGCGAGCAGACACGCATCGATGAGGCAGCGCACGATGGCACGGCGTTTGTGCTGCGCTCGGGCAATGCGCTGGAAGTGCGCGCCAGGCATTTGCTCAACTGCGCGGGCGCCTGGGCCGGCACCATCGCGGCGCAGTTTGGCGATGCGGTGCCCATGGAGTCGGGCCACCCCGAGATGGCGGTGACCGAACCCCTGCCGGTGTTCCTGAACTTCAGCCTGGGCGTGGAAGGCGGCGGCGTCTATGCGCGGCAGGTGGCGCGCGGCAATTGCGTCATTGGCGGCGGCCGGGGCTATGCGCTCGACGACCAGCGCGCCCGCGCCCAGCGCAGCGGCATTGCCGCGCTGATGCAGCAGACCATTGACTTGCTGCCGGCCCTGCGCAACGCCCACATCATCCGCACCTGGAGCGGCACCGAAGGCTACCTGCCCGACCGCCAGCCCGTGCTGGGCCCCAGCGCCACCACACCCGGCCTGATTCATGCATTCGGTTTTGCCGGCGGCGGTTTTCAGCTGGGCCCCGCAGTCGGCGCCGTGCTGGCCGACCTGGTGCGTGACGGCCAGACCGCCACGCCGATTGATGCATTTTCTGTTTCGCGCTTTTCCGAAAAAAGCCCGCGTGTGGCAACCACCGGGCCTGTTCCTTCAGCCGTTGTCTAACCCCTCGATGTTTAACCTTGTTTCCAGGAGAACCCCATGAAGCTGCCCTCACGTTTCCCGTCCGCCCGCGCCACCGCGGTGTCCCTGGCCGTTGCGGCCACCAGCCTGTCGGCCGGCCTGGCCATGGCGCAAACCAAAACGCTGTATATCGGCATGAACGGCGGCACGATGGAGAAAACCTACACCGGCCATGTGTTCGGCGCTTTCGAGAAAGCCAACAACGTCAAGGTCGTGGTGGTGCCCGGCACCTCGTCAGACATCCTGGCCAAGGCGCAAGCCAACAAAGACAACCCGCAGATGCACGTCATGTTCCTCGACGACGGCATCATGTACCGCGCCATCGGCATGGGCCTGTGCGAGAAGATGCAGCCCAGCCCCGCGCTCAATGACCTCTACCCCACCGCCCGCTTCAAGGGCGACATGGCCGCCGGCGTCAACGTCGGCATGACGGGCATCGCCTACAACAAGAAGATGTTCACTGAAAAAGGCTGGGCTCCGCCCACCTCCTGGATGGACATGGCCGACCCCAAGTTCAAGGGCAAGGTCGTGTTCCAGTCGCTGTCGTCTTCCACCTTCGGCCTGCACGGCTTCCTGCTGTTTAACCGCATCCAGGGCGGCAATGACAAGAACGTCGAGCCCGGCTTCAAGGCCTGGCCCACCACCATTGGCCCCAATGTGCTCGAGTACATCCCCAGCTCGGCCAAGCTCGCCGAGATGGTGCAAACCGGCGAGGCCGCCATGTTCCCGCTGACGCCCACCGCCGTCGGCGTGCTGAAAGACAAGGGCCTGCCGGTTGAATATGTACAGCCCAAGGAAGGCTCCGCCGTGCTCACCGTGGGCGAGTGCGTGATCGCCAAAAACAGCGAGCCCGCACTGGCCCACAAGCTGGCCCAGTACCTGCTGTCGCCCGAAGCGCAAGCCGCCGCACTCGAACACGGCGACCAGATTCCGTCCAACCCCAAAACCAAGGCTTCAGGCGCTGCCGCCGCACTGGTCAAGCAGATGAACGACTACATGAAAACCGCGGTCACCGTCGACTGGGACGTGATCAACGAAAACCGCCCGGCGTGGAATGCGCGGTGGAACAAGACGGTTGAGCGTTGAGTTGCTGATCGCTTGGTTGGCTGGCGGGTGAGGGCGGGAGTTCACGCCTTCCCTGGCAGCGGCGGCTTAGCCCCTTGGCCGAACGGCCTCAACGGAAGTCGTGCCACGATGCACCGACAGTCAGCTAGCCGCCAACAAGGAACCAAAAACACAAAAATGCTGGTCAGGAAAGCCCCCACCTCGGCGGAGCCCATGTCGCGCGGATGCCGCATTTGCCCGTCCTTCGCCTGCCAACGGATGAAAAAGCGGATCCAGTACAGGTAAGTTTTCTCGGTGCTCAGGCTATAGTGCAAATACCGAATGCGCTCGCGAACCTGATCCATCAGGCGGATAGAGTGCAGCGGAGTAGTGCCGGGTTTCATGCTTCCTTTATAACTGTGTTTATATACAGCATATCGGATGCAAACCCAGACTGCAAGCCATTCTCAGGAGGAAGTCATGCCCAGTTTATCCCGCAGCGTCCAGATTAATCCGCAAGTTTTGCGGTTTAAATTACGTTAGACCTCACAGAACCTCCTCATGCTCAGTCGCGCATCGGCACTAGCAATCGCAAACGCGTTCGCCAACCGCTTCACATCGAGTTCCAGCTCATCTCGAAGTAGTACGCGAGACACAGTGAATCGAAGCGGGGTCTATGACTTTCTCTTCGAGAACGAGTACGAACCTTGGTTCTGCAATCTGGCTAAGTCCCAGATGTACGTGCGGGCGTTCAAGGAATTCTGGATGAGGATCCACACCGGTGAATCGCTTGCATCTGCAACTACCGAATGGTCATGGGAGCAAAGGAAAAAGCTTGGGCAGCGGCTTCTTCGCGACCTCGCCAGAGACCACCTTCGGTTTCTTGAGAAGGCCAAGGAGACCCCATACTTCGCCAAGACCTACACCGCAGAGTTTCAAGATCTGCTGCGTCGGCTGGAACTAGACGGCTATGTCTATCGCGATGGCAACCTATATCAGCAGCAGACAGATCTGCTGGACGTAGATGCTGAGCGAGACATTATTCGGGCACTGTTTGAGCAGGCTAAGCTCGCGCGCCAAGTCGATGCCTTCGAGTTCCTCAGGCTTGGCGAGGAGCACTTCATTGCCGAAAGATGGTCCGACTCGATTTCTAACGTTAGAAAGTTTTTCGAACTATTGCTGCAGGAAGGTGCTCGCGCGCTGTCAAGTGGAAGAGGTTCTGCCTTGTCAGATTCGCAACTGAACCGTCCCGTTGAGGTGAGGACCTACTTGGAGACTGAAGGTTTGCTCGAAAAGAAGGAGCGCGAACTGGTCGATAAGCTTTACGGACTACTGAGCGAGGCCGGCGCTCATCCTTATATGGCTGAGTCAGATCAAGCTCGGCTACTGCGGCAGATGTCCCTGACGCTGTCGCAATTCGTTCTTCTGCGTTTGGCTAGTGCGTTAGCAACGTGAGGGTTGTCGCGTGCGGTCTAACCCTTCAATCGAGAGGACTTGCCCCGGCAAGCCGGGTCAAGCCTCTCATCTCAAACGTTAGGCGACACAGGGTGAGCACGTCGCGAATTGGGCTCGTGCCCTTGGAGCCAGACGGCGAGCGGCTCGTCGCGTATCTCGAACGGAGGACACCATGGGACTCTTGACCTTCAGCATCAACGTCACCCTGGACGGCTGCGTCGACCACCAGGAAGGAATCGCCGACGACGAGATACACGCCTTCTTCACCCGCCTCATGGACGAGAGCGGGGCGATGCTGTGGGGCCGCGTCACCTACGAGATGATGGAGAGCTACTGGCCAGCGGTCGCCCGCGGCGACGCGGAGGCACCGCCGGCGATGCGCGAGTGGGCGGTCAAGCTGGAGGCCAAGCCGAAGTACGTGGTGTCCTCGACGCGAAAGGACTTCCCCTGGACCAACAGCCACCACATCGCCGGCGACCTGCGCACGGGCGTACAGAAGCTCAAGGACGCGACCCCGGACGGCGTGCTCCTCGGTAGCGGCAAGCTCGCGACCGAGCTGGACCGGCTGGATCTGATCGACGAGTACAAGTTACTCGTCCACCCCAGGATCGCCGGCCACGGCCCGACCCTGTACGAGAGCGGGCTGCCCAGCACGCGACGGCTCGAGTTGATCTCGGCGAAGCCGCTCCGCAGCGGCGCGGTCGCCATGCACTACCGGCGCGCGCGCTGACTCGGAGATGGGTCATGTCGCCTAACAACGCGCTGCACTCGGACGGGCCTCGCGTTGCTCGGCCCGCCGGTGAGCGCGGGCGTTAAGGCGACAGCCAATGATCGTCCCTGCGCAAGCCACGGAATGGGTATCCGATGCCGGGCTATCGGTGCGCGGCCACCTAATTCCAATTTTGGGCAGCTTCTTGCTGGTATCGATGTTGGCAGCAAAGCGATCGCTGAGAGACCATCTAAAGGTTCCGCTTGGACTTTTCGTAACGTACTTGGTCGCCACAGGAGCATTGTGGGCAGTCACATTCTTCGGGTTTGGAAACATGTACACCGCATTGATCGTTGCGGTATTGGTGCATTTGATGCCTTGGCCAGTCTTCATCGTTATCGTGGTCGCCTTTTTTCAAGCACGTGGTCAAGCCGAGCGAAATGCGTCTTAACAGATCAGTCAACACGGACGCCCAGGGGCGTCCCGCCGCTGCGCGGCGTCCTCTTGGGCGCCGGTTACCTCCGTTAGCCCTCATGAACTCCCTACCAATTCGATCGTTCGCGGCGTGCTTCTTGACGCTGCTATGCCAACTCTGCATGGCGCAGAGCTCGGAGTGTGACTCCGGACAAGTTTCGCACGCGGGAGAGGCTGAGTGCTTGCGCGAAGAGTATCGTGGGATTGATCGCCTCATACTCCGGAAGATGGATCAACTGATTAAGGTCGTGGAACCTGCGGACATGCTTACTGCTCCGCGTGAGGAGCGGGATGCGAAGCGGAAGCAGATTCAGGATTCCGTGCGCCGAGCAGATACCCTCTGGCGCGAGTCGTTGAAGGTTGAGTGCGACGCCCTGATCGCCGCCTCATACGGAATGGGAAATGGAGATGACGTCGCCTCCCTGCGTTGCCGAATCGGTCGCACTCAGGCCCGTATCAAACATCTCAACACCTCGGAGGAATATCAATGGCTGTGGCGGTGATGAGGGCTAACAGGTCAATCGACACGGACGTCCTCGCAGCGGGCTTCGCCCGCCTATGGGCCACCGGTCATTTCCGACGTTAACCGCCTGGGGAGCTACATGATCGGTGCAACTGTCGGAAGAGTTTGCGCAACCCTGCGTCTCGAAGGCCTGTGCGTGTTGGTGGCATCTGTCTTCGCGTACTCGCAGTTTGGTGCTGGCTGGGGCCTGTTCTTCGCGTGCTTCCTGCTGCCCGATCTCTCATTCCTTGGGTATCTCGCGGGCCCACGTGTCGGCGCGTTCACATACAACGCGGCCCATTCATACATCGGGGTGGTCGGGTGCTTCGTGATTTCGTTGACCTGGCCGTCGCAGCTGCCGTTTGCGGTGGGTCTCATATGGGCCGCGCACATAGGGTTTGACCGGGCGCTTGGTTACGGGCTCAAGTACAGCAAAGGCTTCAGCTTCACGCACTTGGGTCCTATAGGCCGCTCGGCGCGCGAGGCGGCTACCCGAACGTGCCGCCGGCAGTGACCGACCCAACACCTGGCTAGAGAGGCTGGCGAAGGCGGGTTTCCCCAATAGGGCGGGATGCCAGAAGGGCCACAACGACGTGAGCAAGGTGTCAAAGCAGCCCAAAATCCGGCACACTTCTGGCATGCTGAAAAATACCCCACCGTGAACCATCCAGGCTTGCGCACGTGCGCTCCGCCGCTTGAAAAACGGGTTTATATACAGCCTCGTTAGGCGCTTACGAGTTTTACACGGTTAGTGGAGAGATTTAGTTGAACACCAAGGCTTACCTCGAGCGCATCAACTATCGTGGTTCGCTTGCTCCTACTGCTGAGACCTTGCGTGAGTTGCAAGTCGCGCATCTGTTGGCTGTGCCTTTTGAGAATCTAAGTATTCATGCCAAAGAGCCGATTGTTCTTGAGGATGAAGCTCTGTTTACCAAGATCGTTGAGCATAGACGCGGTGGCTTTTGCTATGAGGCCAACGGTCTGTTTGCTGCCTTATTGCGTGGACTGGGCTTTGATGTGGCTATGCTGTCAGCCGGAGTTGCGAATGGCGAAGGCGGATTCGGCCCGGACTTCGACCACATGGCGCTGATGGTTTCGTTAGATCGGCGTTGGCTTGTGGACGTGGGCTTTGGGGATTCGTTCCTTGAGCCGCTGCTGCTTGATGACCGGGGCGAGCAAGTGGAGGGAGAACGCACCTACCGCATTCTTGAGGATGGTGCGCACTTGATTCTGGCGCGGCGTGATAGTGGGGAAGAATGGAAGGCTCAGTATCGCTTTACCTTACGGCCCCATGAGTATGCCGACTATGCCGAGATGTGCCGCTACCACCAGACTTCTCCACAGTCGCATTTCACCAGAGCACGCATCTGCTCGCGGGTGACCGAGGAAGGGCGCATTACCCTGAGCGGGATGCGTTTTATCACAACGTCCAAGAATGGCGGACGGCAAGAGCGAATCTTAACGAGTCAAGATGAGTACGCAGACATACTGCGAGAGCATTTTGGCATTGGAATGACAAGCTAGTGCTATGAGCTCTTTTGTATTTACGCCGCGCTTAACAAGCAACACCACTGATCCGCAATCGATCGTGAACACACTGAGAAGACCATGAAGACACAAGAACGCGAAGAGCTGCTCCAGGTACTGAAGGCACGCTTCGAGAACAACATGCACCGACATGTCGGAATCGCATGGGCAGACGTACAGGCCAAGCTCGAAGGCAATCCTGATGCACTTGGGTCGCTACAAGGAATGGAAGCCACGGGTGGTGAACCGGACGTCATTGGTCAGGACAAAGAGTCCGGTCACTTCACCTTCTGCGACTGTTCCCCAGAAAGTCCCATAGGACGCAGAAGTACCTGTTACGACGTTGAAGCGCGTGAGTCCCGGAAAGAGAACAAGCCAGAGAACAGCGCAGTCGAAATGGCCACCGCGATGGGCATCAACCTTCTGACGGAGGAGCGGTACCTAGAGTTGCAGAAGCTCGGTGACTTTGATACGAAGACTTCCAGCTGGATCAAAACGCCGTCTGACGTTAGAGCGCTGGGTGGAGCCCTCTTCTGTGATCGACGCTATGGCAAGGTGTTCGTTTATCACAACGGCGCGCAGTCGTACTACGCTGCCAGAGGCTTCCGCGGTTCACTTCGAGTCTGAATCTTGTGCAACGCAGCGCCGGTGCCGCCGTTGTTCCAATAGGGCGGGATACCAGACAGGCCACAACGACGTGAGCAAGTGTCAAAGCAGGCCAAAATCCGGCACACTTCGGGCATGTCTGAAAAATACTCCACTGTGAATCATCCCGGCGTGTGCGCGTGTGCTCAGCCGCTTGAAAACGGGTTTATATACAGCTTCGTTGGCCCTTGTCAGGAGAAAGTGATGGCTTCCGTTCTTTATCGCATTTTGTTTGCTCTGACCTTCTTGATCGTCTGCGCATTCCTGCCACAGAGTGCGATCGCTCAAGCCAGCAACAGCAAGATTGGCGTTGTGCTTATGCATGGCAAGGGTGGCTCCCCGATGAAACATATCTCGGATCTAGTCTCTCCGCTGGAGGGGCAGGGATACCTCGTCGAAAATCTGGAGATGCCCTGGTCAGGAGGCCGCAATTACGATGTCCCTGTCAGTGCGGCTGAGGCAGAAGTCGAGGCGGTATTGAGCTCGCTACGCAGCAAAGGTGCTCAAAAGATATTTGTTGCCGGGCATAGCCAGGGCGGGCTGTTCGCGCTGTATTTCGGAGCCAGGCATGCCGTCGATGGTGTTATTGCGATCGCTCCCGGGGGAAGTGTTGGCAGCTCGTTATTTCGGGAAAAGCTGGGTGAATCCGTCGAGTTGGCACGCAGGCTCGTTGCCGAAGGAAAGGGTGGCGAGAAGGCAAGGCTTTTTGATTTCGAGGGCGCCAAGGGGACCTACCCCGTGATTGCCCCTCCCGCAGCCTACTTGACCTGGTTCGATCCGCAGGGTGCCATGAACCAGCTGGAAGCAATTCAACGCATGAATCCAGCCACGCCTGTCTTGTTCATCGTCCCGACAAACGACTATCCGGCGCTGCTTAAAATCAAGCAGCAGATGTTTGATGCGCTTCCAAGGAATCCTCGTACCAGGTTGTATGAGCCAAGCTCCAGTCACTTGGGTGCACCATCTGCGTCGATCAAGGAAATTGTCGACTGGACGGGTGCAGTGGCGAACGTGCGGTAGGGCTCCCGGACGCGTCGCGTTCCCTGCGTGCGCTTTGGTTGGACGTATCAAATGCTCTCTCTGCAATCATCATTTGAGCGCGCCTGGCGCGATATCGGAGCCAAGTCCAGTGGCTCCTCATTGTACGAAGAGCTAGTGGCGTCGTATGGCGAGCCGCATCGCAAGTACCACACGCTCCAGCATCTCACCGAATGCCTGCAGACGTTCGAAAAAGTTCGTCCGCTTGCGCAAAGACCTGCGGAAGTTGAACTTGCGCTGTGGTTCCATGACGCCATGTACGACGTCAAGCGTGGCGACAACGAAGCGCAAAGTGCTGACTGGTCCAGGCGGGAGCTTGAGGCGGCATCGGTGCCGCCGGACGCAGTCAATCGCGTGCACGATCTTGTCAAGGCCACGCGGCACACAGAGGTTCCAACCCATGGTGACCAGCAACTACTTGTGGATGTGGATCTGTCCATTCTCGGAGCGTCAGACGAGCGATTCAAAGAGTATGAGCAGCAGATTCGGGACGAGTACGCCTTTGTTCCGGGCTGGATATTCAGGCGCAAGCGTCGTGCGATCTTGACATCATTCCTGGGCAGAGGGCGCATCTACAGCACAGACCACTTCCACTTGGCCCTGGAGCAGCGAGCCCGTGAGAATCTCTCTCGTGCCATTTCCGGGAATGCGGGCTAGTTCCAATACGGTGCAGTTAAGCCCTTGCCCCTGGTTTGTCATCCCGGACTTGATCCGGGATCCATGGATTGCGGGTCAGGCCCGCAATGACAAGTCAGGGTTTTGGTCATTCCGATTCAGTCAAGCCCTTGCCCCTGGTTTGTCATCCCGGACTTGATCCGGGATCCATGGATTGCGGGTCAGGCCCGCAATGACAAGTCAAGGTTTTGGTCATTCCGAATCAGGGTGAATAACTTAACTGAACGATATTGGGGCTAGCCCGAAGATCATTGTCATGCCGGGCTTTCAAACCTGTGCCGCGTTAAACAACTTTCATCGTGCGCGCACCGAGGGCAGAATGGCAGTACCGTACGAGTTCAGTCCACTGGGCCTGCCCGATTGGTACCCATGGGTCGAATCGAGCGTTCTTGAGCCCTCTGCGGAAATTGGTAAAGGTGCCCGCCAAGACCGCGTCAACATTCCTGAGGCGCCATCAAAACGCAGGAGGCAACATGTTCATCAACAAACCGGAAGAAGCCGTTCAGGCATTCTTTGACGCATTTAACCGCGGGGATATTGATACCGTCATTGCGCTCTACGAGCCAAAGGCAACTCTGGTGGCACAGCCAGGTCAGATAGTCGAGGGGCACGCGGCCATACGTGAAGCGCTGAACGGCTTCCTCGCGATGAAGCCGACCTTGGTCCCTGAAAAGAAAACGCTGGTCGCAGCCGGCGACATCGCTCTCTCTGTCGTGCAATGGACGCTCAACGGGACAGGTCCTGACGGCGCGCCAGCGCGCATGGACGGCGTGACCTCAGACGTATTGCGCAGACAGGCCGATGGCAGGTGGCTCTTCGTGATCGACAACCCCTGGGGCGCGGGCGTCTTGAGTTGACCATCCGGCCTCAAATGGTGAAAAAGTGACGTCCGGCGTCGCGCAGACGACTGCCTTCGCCGATTTCCTGCTTCACACTATTGGGTCATGAATAAACACCCTTTTGACCAGGCCCTTCGGCTTGAAGCCGCCGGCAGTGACCGGCCCAACACCTGGCTGGGCGCCAGCAGCCCGGCCTACTGGAACATGGTTGGGCCGTTTGGCGGCACCACGGCGGCCACGGCTTTGCAGGCCATCTTGCTGCATCCGTCCTTGCTGGGCGAGCCGATCGCCCTGACCGTGAACTACGCCAGCGCCATGGCTGAAGGGCAATTCAGCATCACGGCCACGCCAGTGCGCACCAACCGCTCGACGCAGCACTGGACGGTTGAGCTGCTGCAGGCCGATGCGTCGGGTGCGGAGGGGGTGGTGATGACCGCGACCGCGGTGACGGCCGCGCGGCGCGAAACCTGGAGCGCGAACGACACGCCCATGCCCGCTGTCGGGTTTTCAGATACCTTGCCTCGGCTGCAGTTCGGCTCGTCCGAGTGGACCCGCCGCTACGACATCCGCGTGGTGCGCGGCATGATCCCGCAGGTCTGGGATGGCGGCGACCAGGGTGGTGAAGAGGGCAGCCTGACGCAGCTCTGGGTACGCGACGAGCCGCCGCGCCCGCTGGACTTTCCCGCGCTGACGGCCATGGCCGATGCGTTTTACCCCCGCGTCTGGCTGCGCCGCGCGACCCGGGTGCCGGCCGGCACGGTGTCGATCACGGTGTACTTTCATGCAGACAGCCGGCAGCTGGCGCAAAGCGGCGAGGGGCATTTGCTGGGCCAGGCGCGCGGCCAGAACTTCCGCAACGGCTTTTTTGACCAGGCCGTGCAGGTCTGGAATCAGGCGGGCGCCCTGCTGGCGACCAGCAGCCAGATGGTGTACTACAAGGAATAACAAGGAATAAACTTGACCGGCGTCCATGGGTCTATAAGACTACAGGACTGTATTTTCGGCATAGCCATGGGGCTTCCCGCACCTGGCCCTCAACCCTGAATCACCATGAACTCATCATCTTCCAGCACCTCTTCCAGCACATCCGCCGGCCCCATTCCCGAAATCCTCAGCCACGTTGAAGCGGGCGTGATGACCATCACGCTGAACCGCCTGGACAAGAAAAACTCCATCACCGCCGCGATGTATGCCGCCCTGGCCGACGCGCTGGAAGCGGCCCACCACGACAGCGCCGTGCGCGCCGTCGTGATCCAGGGGCATGAAACCATTTTCTCGGCGGGCAACGACATCGGCGACTTTTTGAACAAGCCGCCGTCCACGCCCGATGCGCCGGTGTTTCGCTTCCTGCGTGGCATCAGCAGCTTTCCCAAGCCCTTGGTGGCCGCGGTGTGCGGCCCGGCCGTCGGTATTGGCACCACGCTGCTGCTGCACTGCGACCTGGTGTACGCCGGCGACAATGCCGCGTTTTCCATGCCATTTGTCAATCTGGGCCTGTGCCCGGAGGCGGCATCGAGCTTGCTGGTGCCGCAGCTGATGGGTTACCCGCGTGCGGCCGAGGCCCTGCTGCTGGGTGAGCCCTTCATGGCGGAAACCGCGCTGGAGCTTGGCCTGGTCAACCGCATCGTGCCGCCCGCCGAGGCCAATGCGCTGGCGCAGCGGCAGGCGCTCAAGCTGGCGGCCAAGCCGCTGAGTGCGCTGATGGAAACCAAACGCCTGATGAAAAAAGGCCATGCCAGCATCGTGGCCGAACGCATGACCGAAGAGGCTGACAGCTTCGGCCGCATGCTCGGCGAGCCGGCCGCGCGTGAAGCGTTTGGTGCTTTCATGGAGAAGCGCAAGCCGGACTTCTCAAAGGTGTGAGGCGGCGGGACGGGCTCGGGGGTTATCAGGAACAAAGCAAGAAAAAAAGCCTGTCTCTGCTGTCGATATGGGGTGGTGAGCAATCAAAAACATCGCAAATTAAAACAGGAGACGTTCATGAATCTCAAAGGCAAGACCCTCTTCATCACCGGTGCCTCGCGCGGCATCGGGCTGGCCATCGGCAACCGGGCCGCGGCTGACGGCGCCAATGTGGTCATCGTGGCCAAGACCACCGATGCCAACCCCAAGCTGCCCGGCACCATCTACAGCGCGGCCGAAGAAATCCGGGCTTCGGGCGGCCAGGCGCTGGCGCTGGCCGTGGACATCCGCGACGAGGACGCGGTGATAGCCGCCGTGGCCAAGGCCGTGGAGACTTTTGGCGGCATCGACATCCTGGTCAACAACGCCAGCGCCATCAGCCTCACCGACACCGAGCACACGCCGATGAAGCGCTACGACCTGATGAACGGCGTCAATGCGCGCGGCACCTACCTGTGCACGCAGGCCTGCCTGGCCGAGCTGAAGAAATCCGCGCAGGCCGGGCGCAACCCGCATGTACTGACGATGTCGCCGCCGCTGTCGATGAAGCCGCGCTGGTTCGAGCACCACACGGCCTACACCATGGCCAAGTACGGCATGAGCATGTGCACGCTGGGGCATGCGGGCGAGTTCGGGAAGTACGGCATCGCCGTCAACAGCCTGTGGCCGCGCACCGCCATTGCCACCGCCGCGCTGCAGATGCTGCCCGGGGTGGACGTGAAGCGCTGCCGAACGCCCGAGATCCTGTCTGACGCCGCCTACCTGATCCTGACCAGCCCGAGTTCGAACACCGGCAATTTTTATATTGACGACGAACTGCTGGCCGCGCACGGCATCACCGACCTGGAAAAATATTCGGTGACGCCGGGAACGAAAGACTTCATTCCAGACTTCTTTGTCGATTGAGGAAATTGCGATGCCCTACATGCTGCTGATCCACGAGCCCGTCGGGCAGCGGGCGACCCGCACCGAAGCCGAAGGCCGCGCCGTCTACGGGCGCATGCTCACCTTTGCCGATGAGCTGAAGGCCCGCGGCCTGCTGCTGGGCGTCGAGTCGCTGGGCTCGCAGGCCGAGGCCAGCCGGGTCCAGGTCCGCGAAGGCCGGCCCCAGGTTCATGACGGCCCGTTCGCCGAGGCCAAGGAGATGGTCGGCGGGTTCTTCCTGGTCGACTGCGCCAGCCGGGAGGAGGCCGTTGCCATCGCGAAGCAGTGCCCGGCGGCGGAGTGGGCCACGCTCGAGGTGCGGGCGCTGGCGCCTTGTTACGAAGGTTGATCAGTCGAGGCTGATCAGTCGTGTATCTAGGGTTTATACCTAGCTGTCATGTGTCGATTTCCCGTCGGCTTGTTCGTCGTGTGAGTGGAAGCCAGCAATTTGGCTACCGTTTACCCGTTTACCACCCAGGAGAACCGATATGCGATTCATGATCATCGTCAAATCCAACCCCGAGTTCGAGGCCGAGACCACGCCCCAGTCGCCGGACGAAAAGCTGATGGCCGCCATGGCCGACTATCACGAGCAGCTGTCGAAGGCCGGTGTGCTGCTGGACGCCAGCGGCCTGCAGCCCAGCCGCAAGGGCTGGCGCATCCACTACGACGGCCAGAAGCGGACAGTGGTCGACGGCCCATTCGCCGAAAGCAAGGAGCTCATTGCCGGCTTCACCACGATCCAGGTGCGCTCGCGCGAAGAGGCGCTGGAGTGGTCGCGCCGTTTTCCCAACCCCGTGGGCGAGAACGCGCCGGCCGTGATCGAGGTGCGCCAGCTTTACGAGCTGGACGACTTTTCCCCCAGCGAGTCGGTCGAGCGCTTTCGCAAAATGAACACACCCAGCCAGAAGTGAGGGAGCGCGCCATGATCAAGACCCTGGCTCTCATCGCTGTCGCCGCCATTGGCGCGCTGCTGATCTTTGCCGCCACCCGGCCCGACACCTTCCGTGTGCAGCGCAGCGCCAGCATCAAGGCTGCGCCCGACACGCTGTACCCGCTCATCAACGACCTGCGCCAGTTCAACACCTGGAACCCCTACGAGAAGAAAGACCCGGCCATCAAGGGCAGCTATCGCGGCCCGGCCAGCGGCCCCGGAGCGGGCTACGACTTTCAGGGCAACAAGGATGTCGGCAAAGGCAGCATCGAGATCATCGAGTCCTCGCCGCCTGGCAAGGTCACGATGAAGCTCGACATGCTCGAACCCTTTGAAGGGCACAACGTCGTCGAGTTCAGCCTGGCACCGCGCGGCGATGCCACGGAGGTCACCTGGGCCATGCACGGCCCGAGTCTTTTCGTGGGCAAACTGGTGGGCGTGTTCCTCAACATGGACCGCGTGATAGGCCGCGACTTCGAAGCAGGGCTCGCCAACCTGAAGGCTCGGGCCGAGCGCGCCTGAGCGTTCCGTTTTTTTCAATCCGGTTTCAATCCGCCTTTAACTTTGGTTTTAACTCGCGTTTTAACTGGTTTTCAAATTCAATCAATCATTCATTCATTGCTTGTTCCAAGGAGTACCTCATGAGCCGCCAGATTTACGTCAACCTCCCCATCAAGGACATGGAACGCTCGAAGGCGTTCTTCGGCAAACTCGGTTTCAGCTTCAACCCGCAGTTCACCAACGAGCAGGGCGCCTGCATGGTGGTGGCGGACGGCAGCATTTACGTGATGCTGCTGGTCGAAAGCTTCTTCAAGACCTTCACCAAAAAGGCGGTGGCCGACACCACCAGGAGCACCGAGGTGCTGGTGTGCCTGTCGTGCGAGAGCCGCGCCGAGGTGGATGAACTCGTGGCCAAGGCGCGCGCCGCCGGCGCCACCGTGCCTAACGCGCCGCAGGACCACGGCTTCATGTACGGCCATGGCTTCGAGGACCTGGATGGCCACATCTGGGAGCTGGCGTACATGGACATGGCCGCAGCCCCGGCCACGCCCCCGCAGGCCTGAACGGACGGGGCCTGAGGACACTTGCCCATGCATTCAGCCACGCACCAGGCGATTGCCGCGGTCTGGCGCATCGAGTCCGCGAAGATCGTGGCCGCTGTCCTGCGCATGGTGCGTGACATCGGCCTGGCCGAGGAGTTGGCGCAGGACGCCCTGGTGGCGGCGCTGGAGCATTGGCCCACCGAGGGCGTGCCCCATAACCCGGGCGCCTGGCTGATGACCACCGCAAAGAACCGGGCGCTTGACCACCTGCGCCGCCACAAGCTGCTCGACAGCAAGCTGGCGCAGATCGGCCATGACCTGGAGGCGCAGGAGGCGCTGGTCGTACCGGACTTTGTGGATGGGCTCGACGCCGCCCGGGCCGACCAGATCGGCGACGATCTGCTGCGGCTGATCTTCACCGCCTGCCACCCCGTGCTCTCGACCGAAGCACGGGTGGCGCTGACGCTGAGGCTGCTGGGTGGCCTGACGACGCACGAGATTGCCCGGGCCTTCCTGGTGGCCGAGCCAACGATTGCGCAGCGCATCGTCCGCGCCAAACGCACGCTGGGGGAGGCGCGTGTGCCCTTCGAGGTGCCGGTCGGCGACGCGCTGGTCGAGCGGCTGGCTTCGGTGCTCGAGGTGGTTTACCTGGTGTTCAACGAGGGCTACACCGCCACCGCGGGCGAGGACTGGATGCGGCCGGCGCTCACCGACGAGGCCCTGCGCCTGGGCCGCATGCTGGCGGAGCTGGCGCCCGACGAATCCGAGGTGCAGGGACTGGTCGCGTTGATGGAGTTGCAGGCCTCGCGCGCCGCCGCACGCGTCGATGCGTCGGGCCGCCCCGTGTTGCTGGCGCAGCAGGACCGAGGCCGCTGGGACCGGCTGCTGATCCGCAGAGGTCTGGCCGCGCTCGCGCGCGCCGAGGCGCTGTGCGGCGCACGCGGCCATCCGCTCGGCACGTATGCGCTGCAGGCCTCCATTGCGGCCTGCCATGCGCGGGCGCCCACGGCGGCGGAGACCGACTGGGCGCGCATTGCCGCGCTGTACGACGCGCTGGCGCAGACCGCGCCCTCGCCGGTGGTGGAGCTGAACCGGGCGGTCGCCGTCAGCATGGCGTTCGGGCCCGCGGCCGGGCTGGAAATCATTGACGCGCTGCGCCAGGAGCCGTCGCTGCAGGCTTATCAATGGCTGCCCGGCGTGCGCGGGGATCTGCTCGCCAAGCTGGGCCGCCTGGACGAGGCGCGCGCCGAATTCGAGCGGGCGGCGCAGCTGGCCGGCAACCTGCGGGAGCGGGAGCTGCTGCTCGAGCGCGCGCGCGACCTGACTGCATGACAATCAACCCCATGACCCGATCTTCACCCCACCCCAGCCTCAACCCCGAGCCTTCAGTTTTCGAATTTGAAGAAGAGTTCATCACCGGCCTGAAAACCATCTTCGAGGAGAAAATTGTTTTCAACCAGACGCTGGGCCTGAAGATCACGTCAATCCAGCCCCAGCGGGTCACGGCACGCATCGACATGCGGCACGAACTGGTGGGCCACTACGCCCACAACCGCGTTCACGGTGGCGTGATCAGCGCCGGCCTGGATGCCATGGGCGGGCTCGCGGTGATGGCGGCCATCGGCGCGCGCCACATGGACGAGACCCCGCTGCAGCGCCTGCACCGGTTTTCCAGGCTGGGAACGATTGACCTGCGGGTGGATTATTTGCGCCCGGGCATCAGCGAGCATTTTGAACTGCGGGCCGAGGTGTTGCGCCTGGGGTCGCGGGTGGCGAATACGCGCATGGAGTTTCTGGGGGCGGACGGAACGCTTTTTTCCAGCGCTGCGGCCGCCTATATCGTGTCCTGAATTTTCTGCCCCGTTTTCTGCTGCAAGCGGCGGTGTCCCTGAAAATGGCCCGTCAAAAGGCCAGTCAAAAGGCTAGTCACTTCCGGCGTCGCGCAGCGCATCCAGGAATGTCTTGCGCCACCAGTGCACATCCTGCTCACGGATATTTTTCAGCAGCTTCTGGTGCCGTCCCTGCCGCTCCTGCAGCGGCATCCGTAGGGCGTGCTGGATGGTGTCTGCCGTGCCGTCCGTATCGTAGGGGTTCACCAGCAGGGCTTCCTTCAGCTGTTCGGCGGCGCCGGCAAAACGCGACAGCACCAGAACCCCCGGATCGGCCGGGTCCTGCGCGGCAATGAACTCCTTGGCCACGAGGTTCATCCCGTCGCGCAGCGGCGTGACCAGCGCCACGCGCGCCACGCGGTAGAGGCCGGGCAGGCGTTTGCGTGCCACGTTGCGGTGCATGTAGCGCACGGGCATCCAGTCCAACTCGCCAAAGTCGCCGTTGATGGCACCGCACAGGCTCTCGAGCTCCTGCAGCAGGTCGGTGTACGTGCCCATGTCTTCGCGGCTCGGTGAGGCGATCTGGATCAACGTGGCGCTGCGGATGTTTTCCGGGTATTTTTCAAGCAGGCTCTTGAATGCGCGCAGGCGCTGCGGCAAGCCTTTTGAATAGTCCAGGCGTTCCACGCCCAGCAGCAGTTTGCGCCGGGAGTATTCGTTCCTCATGCGCTCGTACATGTCGTTCCCTTCCTTGGCGTGGGTGAGCGCGGCGAATTCGTCCACGTCAATGCCAATCGGGAAGGAGCCTGCCCGCACGGTGCGGTTGAAAGCGCGAAACCGGTTGCCGCCCAGGTCCTCGGCGCCGGCCTCGGCCTGCACATAGCGCGAAAAGTTTTGCAGGTCGGCATCGCTCTGAAAGCCCAACAGGTCGTAGGCAAACATGGCCCGCATCAGCCATTCGTGTTGGGGAATGGCCGCCAGCACCTGCTGCGGCGGCAGGGGAATGTGCAGGAAAAAACCGATGCGCTGGGTGGCACCCATGGCGCGCAGCTCGGCCGCCAACGGAATCAGGTGGTAGTCATGCACCCAGATGATGTCGTCCGGCCGCAGCTGCGTCATCAGCTTGCGCGCAAACAGCTGGTTGACGCGGCGATAGGCGCGGATGTAGCCGGCGTCAAAGCGCGCCAGGTCGATCCGGTAGTGAAACACCGGCCAGAGCACGCCATTGCTGTAGCCCAGGTAATAGCCGGCATGGTCGTCGGCGGACAGGTCCACGGTGACCAGCTTGACGTTGCCCGCCTGCTGCACATGCAACTCGCCTTCGCCCGGCGCACCGCCTTCAACGACAGTGCCGCTCCAGCCAAACCAGAGTCCACCCGTGGCATTGAGCGCATCGCCCAGCGCCACGGCCAGCCCACCGGCAGCCGTCTTGCGCGGATCGGCCACGCGGTTGGACACCACGACAAGCCGGCTCATGACATGGCCCCCACGCTTGTCACTTCGTGTACTGCGTTGCCCTCCGAGGGGGCCGTTTTTTCCTTGGGGCGGCCCGGCGGAAAAAGCGCGTTCATCGATGAAGTGATCTTGCTACGCTTAGCAGGGGCCGCGGGTCCGGCTTCGCCGGCCCGCAGGCGCCGCCCCCTGCAAGGGGGGCAGGAGCTACACGCAGTGAGCCGCCGACGGGGGTGTGCATATTTTCGGGAGCCGGATCGACTCAGCAGGGGCCGCTGGTCCGGCTTCGCCGGCCCGCAGGCGCCGCCCCCTGCAAGGGGGGAGGAGGCTACACGCAGTGAGTCCTCAACGGGGGTGTTCATATCTGTGAATCCCACGGCGCCGAGAGCCGGACCGCTGCGTTGATGATGCCCACCATGGAATAGGTTTGCGGAAAGTTGCCCCACATCTCGCCCGTGGTCGGATGCGTGTCTTCGGACAGCAGGCCTACATGGTTGCGCGCCGCCAGCATGGTTTCAAAAATCTCGCGCGCCTGCGCCTTGCGCCCAATCCGCGCCAGCGCATCAATGCGCCAGAAGGTGCAGATGTTGAAGGCGGTCTCGGGCTTGCCGAAATCATCGGGGGCTTCGTAGCGGCGCATGTAGGGGCCGTCGCACAAATGGGTTTCCAGCGCGTCGACGGTGGCAATGAAGCGCGGATCTTTCGGGTCGATGAAGCCCACTTCAATCATCAGCAGCACACTGGCGTCCAGGTCGCGGCCGCCAAAGCTCTCGGCAAAGGCCTGGCGTTCCTCGCTCCAGGCCTTCCGCAAAATGTTCTCCTGCATGCGCTGTGCATGGTCCTGCCAGTAAGCCGCCCGCTCGGGCAGCTTGAGCACCAGGGCGATCTTGGCCAGCCGGTCGCAGGCCGCCCAGCACATCAGGGCCGACGAGGTGTGGACCCGTGCGCGCGTGCGCAGCTCCCACATGCCGGCGTCGGGCTGGTCATAGGTGCGCGCGGCCTGCTCGCCCACCGCCTCCAGCCGCTGGAATTCGGCCAGTCCGGCGCGGTGCAGCAGGCGGTTGTCGTGAAAGGCCTGCGCCGCACCGAGCACCACATTGCCATACACGTCATGCTGGAAATGCTCCTGCGCCTGGTTGCCCACACGCACGGGCCTCATGCCGCGGTAGCCGCCCAGGTGGTCCATCACCGACTCGGGCAACTCGCGCTCCAGGCCAATGCCATACAGCGGCTGGATGTGCCCGCCGTTGGCCTGCACCACCACGTTGCTGAGCCAGCGCAGGTAGTCCTCCATGGTGCCGACCTCCGACAGGCCGTTGAGGGCGCGCACCACAAAAAAAGCATCGCGCAACCAGCAAAAACGGTAGTCCCAGTTGCGCTGGCTGCCCGGCGCCTCGGGAATGCTGGTGGTCATGGCCGCCACAATGGCGCCGGTGTCTTCGAAGAGGGACAGCTTGAGCGTGATCGCCGCGCGTATCACCGCCTCCTGCCATTCCAGCGGAATGTGCAGGCGCTGGCTCCATTTGCGCCAGTACGACACGGTCTCCTGCTCGAACAGCCGCGCTGTGTCCGCAATGCCCTCTGCCAGCGACTCGTCGGCGCCCAGCAGGAAGTTGTGCTCGCGGGTCAGCACGAAAGGCTGGCGGGCCAGCAGGTGCGACAGCGGAGCGTCCGTGTTCAGCCGCAGCGTCATCGCATCTCCCACATAACGCAGGTGGTTGCTGCCCTGGGTGATCAGCGGTGCACGCCGGCCCCAGTCAAAACGAATGTCGAGCGAGACGCGAATGCGCGGCGCACCAGAGAGGGGGCGCACGCGCCGCACCAGCGTCAGGGGCCGGAAGAAACGCGAGCGGCTGAAAAAACGCGGCGCGAAATCGGTGATTTCTATGCCTTGCCCGTTTTTGTCAAACAACTGGGTACGCAGCACGGCGGTATTGGGCTCATACCACTGCCTGGATTCGGCAAAATCCTCGATCTCAATGGAAAAAGCGCTGGGCAGCGTTTCGGCAGAGGGCGTGTTGCCATCGATCCGGCCGGTGCCGGGCTGCAGCAATGCGTTGAACACCGGGTCGCCGTCGAAGCGCGGCAGGCAGCACCAGACAATGCGCCCGCGGATGTCGATCAGCGCGCTGAACGCGCAGTTGCCGATCACGCCCATCGCGAGCGAGGGTTCGGCGGGCGGTACAAAGCGCGCGGAGTCGTTCGGGGCCGTCATGGGCTGGTCCCGCGCCAGTGGTTCGAGTCCTGGCAGGCGGCCTGCAGCCACTGCCGCAGTACGGCCGGCGCCGCGCAACGGTGCCTGGCCAGCGTGACGCCTTCGCCGACCTTGATGCCCTGGCCGCCGAGGAACTGCACGACGGAGAACCCGGCTTCGTCGGTCACATCGTCGCCCGCGAACAGGGGCAGGCGGCCCATAAACGGCATTTCTCCCATGAAAGCCTCAATGGCCGTTCCCTTGCTGACGCCGGCCGGTTTGATTTCAAACACACACTTGCCATGCAGCAATTCTGCGCCCGGTGTGCTGTTGGCCGCTTCCCGCATGACCCGCAGCACCAGCGTTTCGAGGTCGGGGGCCTGGCGGTAGTGCAGGGCGACGGCCGCGGACTTGATTTCGAGGTGCAGGCCGGGATGGCGTGCGGCCAGCGCCGCGGCCCGGCGCACCACCTCCTGCAGATCAGGGGCGGCGGCGCTGATGACCTGGCCATTCGCCTGGCGGCGTTGTGACCCGTGCTCGGCCGCCGTGGCCAGTTGCAGGGGCTCGAGAAACCGGTCGAGGTCCGTGAGGGTGCGCCCGGACACGATGGCCAGCGCGCCTTTCAGCCGGACTGCGAGCTGGGTCAGGGTGGGGATCAATTCCGCGGTCAGCTGCACGGCGCCGGGCAGCGGCGCCAGGTCGGCCAGTGTCCCGTCGAAATCGAGAAAAAGCGCGGTCTGCGGCCCGATCAGGGGCAGGCGGGGCGAGCCCATTTGCAGGGGTGGATGGAAGAACTGCATCAGAACTCACCTTAGCAAAACCCTTGTGATATGGATGTAGGCCAGCTTCGCTTTTTCGTTTTTTTGTTTTTGTTTTTTGTGTTTTTTTCGTTAGAGGCAGCAGGTCGCTCGGTCGCTCGGGGTCATTCGGGGTTACTCGGGGTTACTCGGAAGTGCCCGCAGCAAAGCCGGGGTTCTTGCCCACTGCAGCCACGCGTGCCTGGCGAATCATCTCGCCAATCTGCCTGCCATCCTGCCCGGCGGCCTGTGCGTCGGCGGCCACCTGGTGCGTGGCAACAGACTGGGCGACGGCGAGGGCATCCAGCAGCCGCTGGCGCTGGGGATACGGCGAATGCTCATACCCGAGACGGCCGCGGGCGTCGCACTCGCACGCCAGCAGCACGTCGGCAAAGCGCTGGGGCTTGCGAAATGCATCGCAGCGCTCCAGCAGGCGCACCACGGCCGCCGCGCCGAATCCGGCACTGCGGTGAATGTTGCCGTGCTCGCGTGCCACCACGTCGGCCAGCTCGCGGCACTCCACCGGCACGCGCAGGCGCTCGCATACGCCCTTGAGCAGGCGCGCACTGCGCTCCTCATGGCCGACGTGGCGTCCCAGCTGGGGGTCGGCCTCCATTTTTGTGCGCCAGAACTCCGGCGACTGGGGCGTGCCCTGCGCCGTCATGACACCGGCGCCTGGCGCCAGGGTCGTGCCCTTGCCCAGGTCGTGGCACAGGCAGGCAAAGCGCACGGGCAAGGATGTCTGGAGTTGCGCCGCCATGTCCATCACCATCATCAGGTGGACGCCGGTGTCGACCTCGGGGTGGTGTTCGGCGCGCTGCGGCACGCCCCAGAGCCTGGCGACTTCCGGCAGCAGCCTGTGCAATGCGCCGCAGTCGCGCAGCACGTCAAAGAGGCGCGAGGGCTTTTCTTCCATCAGGCCGCGGGCCAGCTCCTGCCAGACGCGCTCGGGCACCAGCGCATCGACTTCGCCGTCCTCCACCATGTCCCGCATCAGCGCCAGGGTTTCGGGCGCCACGGAAAAATCCGCAAACCGGGCGGCAAAGCGGGCCAGCCGCAGAATGCGCACCGGGTCCTCGCGGAAGGCGTCGGTTACGTGCCGCAAGACCTTGGCCCGAATGTCCCGCTGGCCGCCATACGGGTCGATCAGTGCCGCAAAATCAGCTTCAAAGGCGGGTGTGGCGCCGGTTGCGGCGCCTGCCGAACGGGCCGGAGCCGCGATGGCATTGATGGTGAGATCGCGCCGTGCCAGATCCTGCTCGAGCGTGACGTCCGGATCGGCATGCACCACAAAGCCGTGGTAGCCGCGCGCAGTTTTGCGCTCGGTGCGTGCCAGCGCGTACTCTTCGCGAGTTTCGGGGTGCAAAAACACCGGGAAATCCTTGCCCACCGGCTGATAGCCCAGGGCCACCAGGTCCTCGGGCGTTGCGCCCACCACCACCCAATCGTGGTCCTGCACCGCCAGGCCCATCAAGGCATCGCGCACCGCGCCGCCGACCATGTAAATCTGCATGTCCGAAGTGTAGGCCTTGCCCGACCCACGCGGCACGGGCGGCCGCGCGGCCCTGCTGCTCACGGCTGCTTGATCAGGATGAAGCTGCTGTCCAGGTCCGTGGGATAGCCCTGGGCGTCCTTGGCGCTGCCTGCATCGCCAAACTGCAACTGGCTGCCGGTGACAAGCGCAAGGTCCTTGAAGCTCGGGAGGGTCGAAGGCGTGATGGTGATCCTGTCAGACCCGGAGGGCCCCGATCCCGGGCTGTCGATGGCCACGCTTCCCGAGAGTTTCGGGACCGCGGTGGGACCCGAGAGCTTGAGAACGTCGCAGCTGGAGGTGGCAAAAATGGTGACCGTCGTCGTGAAGGAGCCATGGGTCGCGTCGATCTTGGCGGCCGTGAAGCTCGTCAGGGCGGAGACACTGACGCCGCTAACGACGGTGGCCTGGCAGTTGGTCCAGTTGCCAACGTATTTGTCGATCGGCTCGGAAGATATCAGTGCAGCCGTGCCGCCATCGCCTCCGCCGCAGGCCGCGACCAGAAAAGCCGCGCTTGCGACTGAAGACAACCAGGCCAGTCGAATCATGATGAACCCCTCGCTTGAAGTTGTTGACGGGACAATTCATGCTAGGCCATAAATCGGGACTGCGCAATCAGACAGGATCGGGGTCTGGTACCAGGCGGTACGGTTCCTCGAAGTCCCGGAAGTCTTTTTCTGCCAGTGCATCGTCAATCCACGCCTTGACGCCGGGCAGCGCGCTCACGCGAGCGACATATCCTCTCCTGCAGGTATTTCGGGGGTCAGGAAAACACGGGGCGGAAAAAGCTGCGTTCGTAACTGATGATGCAGCCGGTGGCTTCTGCATATTTGAAGGCGGCCTGGCAGTCTGCATCTTCAAAGGAGCGCTGGCGATAGCTTTCGTAGGCGGCCAGGCTGTCAAAGGTAAACAGCGCCAGCGCGATGTTGTTGGCCCCTTCGCTGGGCATGAAATAGCCGTGGTGTTTGCCGCCGAATTTTTCGACCAGCGGAATCCACAGTTTGCCGTAGTGCTCAAACTCCTTGAGCTTGGTGGCATCGAGTACGTAGCGCAGGTAAATGGTGACCATGAGGAGGCTTGCTTTCTGTGGATCAGCGTTTGAGCCGGTACGGTTCTTCAAAATCGCGAAAATCGTTTTCAGCCAGCGCGTCGTCGGTCCAGGCTTTCACGCCAGCCAGGGCGCTCAGGCGCTGGATGTAGGCTGCGATCTCAGCAGGAACAGGCAGGGCGTAGCTTTTCAGGCGCATGCAGACCGGGGCGAAGAACGCATCGGCGATGCTGAACTCACCAAAAAGCATGGGCTCCTGAACGTTTTTATGCTGCGCCAGCAGCTCGCTCCACATGGCGATGAGGCGCTGCACGTCGGCGCGCACGCCGGGCTTGTCGCGCCAGATCAGCTGGCCCACTTCGGGCAGGCTGGCCTCAATGTTCATGGGGCAGGCCGAGCGCAGGGCGCCAAAGCCGCTGTGCATCTCGGCGCAGATGCTGCGCGCCCGGGCGCGTGTCTGCAGGTCCTGGGGCCAGAGGTTTTTGTCAGGGAAGCGCTCGGCCAGGTATTCGGCGATCGCCAGGCTGTCCCACACCACAAACCCATCATCGTCCAGGGCCGGCACCTTGCCCACCGGGCTCACACTGCCGATCTTTTGCTTGAAGCCCGAACCGGCGTCAAACGAATCAAAGCGCACCTTGATTTCTTCAAAAGGAATGCCGGCCTGCCTGAGCAGCACCCAGGGCCGCATGGACCAGGAAGAGTAGTTTTTGTTACCGATATAGAGCTTGAGCATGGAAATCCCCGATCTGCTGACGATGAAGGTCACAATGAAACGACAGGCGATGCTACAGGTACGCCAGTACACCATTGATGCAAAAAAATCGCCGGATTGATGCTACACGCACCCTGAGCGAGGGCGCGCGTGGGAGCCAACGAACGCAGCGCCGGGCCGCCCCGAGGGAAACCCCCGAGGGGCTGGAGCCTGCGGCTCCCCGCGGCCTGCAAGGCCTCGAGAGCTACACGCAGTGTGAGCGTGGGGACTCTTCATYCCAGCAGGGGCCGCGGGACTGGCTTTGCCAGACCGCAGGCGCAGCGGCCCCTTCGGGGGGCAGCGCAGTACACGCAGTGACAAGCGTGGGGGCTCTTCATTCCAGCAGGGGCCGCGGRACYGGCTTWGCCGGGCCGCAGGCGCAGCGGCCCCCTCGGGGGGCAGCGGCTACACGCAGTGAGCAAGCGTGGGGGCAATATTCTTCAAGACCTTCCAGCCGTCTTGCGCTTGGCCGTCAGGCCGCCGCGCAGGCCCTGCCTGCCCAGGTAGGACGGGGCGATGGCACTCAGGGCGGTGGGCGTGATGCCCAGCGCCTTCAGGCCGGGCAGCTTGCCGCTGGCCACATTGTCGGTTTGCATGGCGTCCAGGTTGTCGCGGCTGAGCAGGGGCTCGCCAGGCAGCAGTTCCATCAGGCGCGCCTGCAGGCGTCCCAGCGGTGCCGGCAGTGCGACGACCGGCCGGCCCTTCCCGCCATCGATGCCGGCATAGCGGCCCGCCAGCTCCACCAGCTGCCGCAGTGTGAACACGTCGGGCCCGCAGGCTTCGTAGACCTGGCCAATGGAGCCGCCGTCCTGCAGGCAGCGCACCACGGCGCTGGCCACGTCTTCCACCCAGACCGGCTGAAAGCGCGCCTGGCTGGCGGCCAGCGGGACCACCGGAAACAGCTTTTGCATCCGGGCAAAGGTGTTGAGGAATTTGTCTTCGGCGCCAAAGATCACGCTCGGGCGCAGCAGCGTCACATCCAGCCCGGCGCTGAGCAGCACGGCCTCGCCGCGGGCCTTGCTGCGCTGGTACATCGATGCCGAGCTGATGGACGCGCCGAGCGCGCTGATGTGAACAATGCGCCGCAAACCACCGGCCTCGCAGGCACGCACCAGCGCCAGCGGCAACTGCACGTGGGCTTTTTCAAATGCGGCCTCCGTGCCGTGCAGGATGGCGATCAGGTTCACCACCGCGTCATGCCCGGCCAGCAGGGATGTCAGGGCGGCGGTGTCATGCACATCGATCTCGATCGCGTCCAGCATTGGCAGTGTCTGGAGGTGGCGGGCGTTGTCAATCCGGCGTGTCGCCACGGTCACGCGGCATTGAAGCTGGGCCAGTTTCTCGCAGACATGGCGGCCCACAAAACCGGTGCCGCCGAGGATGAGAACTTGTTTCATGGACCTTAATTTAGCGCGTTTGGACAACTTTGCTTTAAAAAAATGATTTTTATCGTAAAAACGGTTTTGACACCGTTTTTTCGAGGGATTAAGCTATTAAATTGATAGCTTATGTGCAGGCCGGCGTCGAATTCTCTGTAGGCAAAACCCGCCATTTGCCTACACGCGCGGGCAGGCAGGGTCCGGACAATTGCCGGATGAATATCTTCGAAGCACTGCGCATCAGCCACGAAACCCAGCGAGGCCTGGTGGACCACCTGATCAAGACCGAGGGCGACAGCCCCGAAAGGCACAGTCTCTTCCGGGAGCTCAAGCAGGAGCTGGCGGCCCACGCGGCCGCCGAGGAGCGGTTTTTCTATGTGCCGCTGATTGCCCACGACATGACACAGGCACCGTCGCGCCACGGTATCGCAGAGCATCATGAGATGGACGAGCTGGTGGAGCAGCTGGAAGCAACGGATTTCACGTCGCCGGGCTGGCTGGCCACGGCGAAAGAGCTGCACCACAAGATCCATCACCACCTGGAGGACGAGGAGCAGGGCATCTTCCAGCTGGCGGGCAAGGTGCTCACCGAGGCCGAGAAGCTGTCGCTGGCCAAAGGCTACGAGGGTGAGTTCGTCTCCCAGCGTGTCGGGGGCTGAGGCCTTCGCTGCAGGCCGACGTGGGCCCCGTTCAGGGATAAATTTTCTCTCCGCGGCTCAGCATCCCTGCAAACTGCAGGAGGCGACGCTCCCGGGTCTCCTGCTTTTTCGCCGTCTGGAGCCGAAACAAGATGGCATAGCGGTTGCGTGAGTCGAGGGTTTCAAAAAAGGCCTTCGCCCGGGGCTCCCTGGCCAGCAGGGCTGCCAGGTCGTCAGGGATGGTCACCTTTGCCTGCCCGTCATAGGCCGCATCCCAGCGGCCATCGGCTTTGGCGCGTTCGATCTCGGCCAGGCCGGCGGCTTGCATGTGCCCGGCAGCCAGTAGCGCCAATGCCTTCTCACGGTTGATTTTGGACCAGATGCTCCTGGCCCGGCGCGGCGTGAATTTCTGCAGGAAGTATTGCGCGTCCAGCTTTTTGCGCTGGCCGTCTATCCAGCCCTGGCACAGGGCTGCTTCCAGCGCTTCGGGGTGGGAAATGGACGCCAGGCCCGAATCCTTCCTGGCCATCTGCAGCCAGACCCCCGGGCTGCTGGCATGGTGCCTGGCCAGCCAGTTCGTCCAGCATTTCCTGTTTTTGCAGGCGAGGATCGCCACGGCTTCGACGGGTTGGGTCATGGTGCCATTCTGCGCGAGCAAATGGCATACGGTTCAGTGAGCACACCGCGCGCAGTGCCGATCGTCTCCTTCCCCCGCTGGGGGAAGGCCGGGATGGGGGCTCGCGGCGTGGGCGTCGGGCCACCGCGCTCATCTGGTCGTCGCTGGCCCCCACCCCAACCCTCCCCCGGAAGGGGAGGGAGCTTCACGGGTCCTTGGCTGACCGTATTGGAGCAAATGGAGAAGGGGAGAAGGGGAGAAGGGAAAAGCGGAAAGGAGCGGGGGAAGGAGGTCAGGTGCTGGCAATCTTGCGCGGCTTGCCAAAATCGTCGATTGCCACGTAGGTCAGGCTGGCCTCGGTGACTTTGATGTAGCGGCCCTGTGCGCGAAAGCGCTCGGCATACACCTCGACCTGCACCGTGATCGAGGTCGTGCCGATGCGGGTGAGGCTGGCAAAAAAGGAGAGGATGTCGCCCACCCTGACCGGCTGCTTGAAGATGAACTGGTTGACGGCCACGGTCGCCAGGCGCCCGCCCGCGTGGCGCGCCGGTACCACGGAGCCCGCCAGGTCGACCTGGGCCATGACCCAGCCGCCAAAAATGTCGCCATTGGCGTTGCAGTCGGCCGGCATCGGAATCACCTTGAGAACGAGTTCCTTGTCGGTAGGCAACAGGACGCTGAGGGCGTCTGCAGCCTCGGCGGCCTCAGCGGCCGCCGCTGCGGCGGCTTTGGCGTGTATACCCGGGTTGGCGCTTGATTCGAAAGACATAGGCACAATCTTGAGTAGGAATTTAAACAACCAGGAGCCCGTCGGGCTCTTGCCACGATTGTCACTCATGCGCTCCCGAGCTTCCACTGTCGATTCTTCCCTTCATCTGCCTGCTCCGGCCGGCTCCCCGGCGGCCGCCGCGGGGCGCTCGGACCTGGGGACGCTGAAGCGGCTTTTCCCGTATTTGTGGGAGTACAAATGGCGCGTCGTGGCGGCCCTGGCCTTCATGGTGGGGGCCAAGCTGGCCAATGTGGGCGTGCCGCTACTGCTGAAAAACCTGGTCGACGCCATGAGCTTCAAACCCGGCGATGTGCAGGCCGTGCTGGTGGTGCCGGCTGCGCTGCTGCTGGCGTATGGCCTGCTTCGCCTGTCGACCACCCTGTTCACCGAGCTGCGCGAACTGGTGTTTGCCAAGGCCACGGAAGGCGCGGCCCGGCGCATTTCGCTGGAAGTGTTCCGGCATCTGCATGCGCTGAGCCTGCGTTTTCACCTCGAGCGCCAGACCGGCGGCATGACGCGCGACATCGAGCGCGGCACGCGCGGCGTGCATTCGCTCATCTCCTACTCGCTGTACAGCATCATCCCGACGCTGATCGAGGTCACGCTGGTGCTGACCCTGCTGGGCGTCAAGTTCGACGTCTGGTTTGCCGCCATCACCGGCATCGCGCTGGTGTTCTATATCTTCTTCACGGTCACGGTGACCAACTGGCGCACGCAGTTCCGCAAGACCATGAACGAGCTGGACTCGTCGGCCCACAGCCGCGCCATCGACTCGCTGCTGAACTACGAAACCGTCAAGTACTTCAACAACGAGGAATTTGAGGCCGCGCGCTACGACGAGAACCTCAAGCGCTACCGCAAGGCCGCCATCAAGAGCCAGAACACCCTGAGCCTGCTCAACACCGGGCAGCAGCTGATCATTGCGATCGGGCTGATGGCCATGCTGTGGCGCGCCACGCAGGGCGTGGTCGATGGCCGCATGACGCTGGGCGACCTGGTGATGGTCAACGCCTTCATGATCCAGCTGTATATTCCGCTCGGTTTTCTGGGCGTGATCTACCGCGAGATCAAGCAGAGCCTGACCGACCTGGACAAGATGTTCACGCTGATGGAGCGGGAGCGGGAAATCGCCGACGAGCCTTCGGCACAGCCGATTCGCATCGACGCATCGCCGGCAGTGTGTTTTGAAAATGTCAGCTTTGCCTACGAGCCGGCCCGCCCCATCCTGCACAAGGTCAGCTTTGAAATACCGCCGGGCAAGACGGTGGCCGTGGTGGGGTCGTCGGGCGCCGGCAAATCGACGCTGGCGCGCCTGCTGTTTCGCTTCTACGACGTGAGCAACCCGCATGAGGGCGGCCGCATCACCATTGCCGGGCAGGACATCAGGCACGTCACCCAGGCCAGCGTGCGCCAGGCCATCGGCATCGTGCCGCAGGACACGGTGCTCTTCAACGACACGGTGGAATACAACATTGCCTATGGCAAGCCGGGCGCCAGCCACGCCGAGGTGGAGGAGGCGGCCCGCGCGGCGCGCATCCACGACTTCATTGCCTCCACGCCGCTGGGCTACAAGACCATGGTGGGCGAGCGCGGGCTCAAGCTGTCGGGCGGCGAAAAGCAGCGCGTGGCCATCGCCCGCACGCTGCTGAAAAATCCCCCGGTGGTGATTTTTGACGAGGCCACCTCGGCGCTGGACTCGGCCAACGAGCGCGCCATCCAGGCCGAACTGCGCACCGCCGCGCAGAACAAGACCACGCTGGTCATCGCGCACCGGCTTTCCACCGTCGTCGAGGCGCACGAGATTCTGGTGATGGACAGCGGGCGCATTGTGGAGCGCGGCACGCACGCTCAGTTGCTCGAGATGGAAGGGGCTTATGCGCGCATGTGGGCGCTGCAGCAGAATTCCTCAGAGGCTTACGCGTAAATCGGCAATTCATCGGTATGTAGCGGCGGAAGTTTGCTATTTAATTGATAGCTGACTGGATATCCGCAAGACCCCGCCGCCCTCCGGGCGCCGGGGCCCATGGGAATCCCCGTAGCGCCGGGTGCCAGCGGGGCTCGCATAATCCGCCCATGGAAACCAAATGGCTGGAAGATTTCGTCAGTCTTGCTGAAACCCGCAGTTTTAGCCGCTCGGCCCAACTGCGTCATGTGACCCAGCCGGCCTTTTCGCGGCGCATCCAGGCGCTCGAGGCCTGGGCCGGCACCGACCTGGTTGACAGAAGCTCCTATCCCACGCGCCTGACGCCTGCCGGCGAGACGCTGTACAGCCAGTCGCTGGAAATGCTGCAGGGCCTGCAGTCCACCCGCGCCATGCTGCGCGGCCACACCTCGGCCGGGCAGGATGTCATCGAGTTCGCCGTGCCGCACACGCTGGCCTTCACCTTTTTCCCGGCGTGGGTCAGCAGCCTGCGCGAGAAGTTTGGCCCGATCAAAAGCCGGCTGATCGCACTCAACGTGCATGACGCGGTGATGCGGCTGGTGGAAGGCAGTTGCGATCTCCTGATTGCCTACCACCATGACTCGCAGCCGTTCCAGCTGGACCCCGAGCGCTATGAGATGGTGTCGCTGGGCCAGGAAGTGCTCGCGCCGTTTGTGAAGGCCAATGCCGCCGGCGAGCCCGAGTTCAGCCTGCCGGGGCGAGCCGGGCAGCCCTTGCCCTACCTGGGCTACGCGCCCGGCGCCTATCTGGGGCGGGTGGTCGACCTGATCCTCAAGCAGTCCAGTACCGCAATTCACCTGGACCGGGTGTATGAAACCGACATGGCCGAGGGCTTGAAGGCCATGGCGCTCGAGGGTCACGGCATCGCCTTTTTGCCGCTCAGCGCCGTCAGGAAAGAACTCCGGGCCAAAAAGCTGGTGAGCGCGGGCAGCAACCTGGAGATGACCATGGATGTCCGTCTTTACCGCGCACGGCCCACCTCCAAAGAGGCGGCCAAAAGCCATGCGCAGGCCCTGTGGACCTATTTGCAGACCTCAACCGGCCCCCGGGACAAAGCGGCGGGCCGGGGTGGAATCCAGCCGCCGCCCCGATAGCCTGGGTGGCCTGGGTGGCCTAGGTAGCAACCCTTAGTGGTTATAAATAAAATGCATAGTTGTCCACTCAAACAGCATTGGTGTTTTTGCATCCGCAAACTTACAGTGCGTCACCTTCAAATTTTGACCATGACCGAATTCCCAAGCCCTGCTGCCCCCGCATCCCGGACCCCGCTGGAACATCCGCTTTCCGACGGGATGCAGCGCCGCCCGGCGGCATGAGGCAGTCTGGAGGTTGGCGGTCCCACGGCTTGCCCGCTGCCGGCTCCGCACCGCGACGCTCGCTGCACACCCGGGTTGAAAAATCAGGAACGCCCGGCTAAGGTGTGGCATAAAGACTGCTTACATATGAAATTGATAGCGCTGGATTTTTATACATGCACCATTTTGGAAGCCAGAGAAATCGTCGTTTGTACCGAGGCTTTCAAGGCAGTATTTTCAGGCACGGTCCCCTGTGTCCGTCCCGCCTGAGCCGCTGCGAGAGCCGGGTAAACCTAGGCATGGCCTTGTATCCAACTCTCTAAAATAGTATCTACTCACCTTTTCATTTCAATACAGGAGATTCCATGAAACTCAAACTAGCCGCTCTGTCCATCGCCTTGCTCGCAACCGGCGGTGCCATCGCCCAGGCTACCGACACCATCGCCAAGGTCAAGGCTTCAGGCGTGGTGACCATGGGGGTTCGTGATTCTTCCGGGGCGCTGTCTTACACGCTGGGCGATGGCAAGTACACCGGTTACCACGTCGAGATCTGCCAGCGCGTCATCGCCGACCTGGAAAAAGCCGTGGGCCGCAAGCTGGAAGTCAAATACCAGCCAGTCACCTCGCAAAACCGCATCCCGCTGGTGCAAAACGGCACGGTGGACATCGAGTGCGGCTCGACCACCAACAACGCCACCCGCGCCAAGGATGTGTCTTTCCTGCCAACGACTTTTGTGGAAGAGGTCCGCATCGCCGTGAAGGCCAGCTCCGGCATCACCTCGATTACCCAGCTCAATGGCAAGAATGTGGCAACCACCACCGGCACGACTTCGGTGCAAACGCTGCGCAAGAATGAGCGCGCCAGCGGCATCGACTTCAAGGAAGTTTTCGGCAAGGACCACTCCGACAGCTTCCTGCTGCTGGAGTCCGGCCGTGCCGACGCCTTCGTGATGGACGGCGCCATCCTGGCCGGCAATATTGCCACCGCCAAGAATCCGGCCGACTTCAAGATCGTCGGTGAAGTGCTGAGCGTGGAGCCCATCGCCATCATGATCCGCAAGGACGACCCCGCCTTCAAAAAGCTCGGTGATGACACCGTCAAGGCCATGATGAAGTCGGGTGAAATCGCCAAGCTGTGGGAGAAGTGGTTCATGCAGCCGATTCCCCCGAAAAACACCAAAGTGGGCTATGCCGCCAGCGAGAGCACCAAGGCTGCCTGGAATGCACCCAATGACAAGCCTATGGAAGACTACGCCAAGAAGTAATTCCGGCCACTGAGATCACAAACCCCGCCGGGGACTGTTCTGGCGGGGTTTGTTGTTTAGTCAAGCGCAAAGAGTCACCGAAGTACAACAACAGGCTGGAGTTGCCATGAGCTGGGATTGGAAAGTTTTTTTAAACGACGATGGGAGCGGTCGCACCTATCTGCAGTGGATGTTTGATGCCTGGGGCTGGACGCTGTCCGTCGCGGGCCTGGCGTGGGTCGTGGCAATGCTGATCGGCGCCCTGATGGGGACCTGCCGGACCCTGCCCAACAGCCCGTGGCTGGTACGGCTCGGCGATGCGTGGGTGGAGCTGTTTCGCAACATCCCGCTGCTGGTCCAGATTTTTCTCTGGTACTTCGTGGTGCCCAAGGTGATCCCCCCGATGAAGGAAGTCCCGGGTTTCGTCCTGGTGGTGCTCGCCCTCGGGTTCTTTACCTCCGCCCGTATTGCCGAGCAGGTGCGCGCCGGCGTGCAGGCCCTGCCGCGCGGCCAGCGCTATGCCGGCATGGCCCTGGGCTTCACCACGGCCCAGACCTACCGCTATGTGATTTTGCCGATGGCTTTTCGCATCATCATCCCGCCGCTCACCAGCGAGTCGATGAACCTGCTGAAAAATTCCTCGGTGGCGTTCGCAGTGTCCATTGCCGAACTCACGATGTTCGCCATGCAGGCCCAGGAAGAGACCTCTCGCGGCGTCGAGATCTACATCGCCGTCACGGCGCTGTACGCGATGTCGGCATTTGCCGTGAACCGCGTGATGGCCGTGGTCGAGAAAAAAGTGCAGATTCCCGGCTACATCGTTGCCGGGACCGCAGGCGGAGGGCACTGACATGCTGGGACTCGACCTGACCTTTCTGAACTGGGAGATCATCTCCAAGTTCGTCGTCAACGGCTTCTTCTTCAGCGTGCAGCTGACGGCGATTGCCACCCTGGGCGGCATTGTGCTGGGCACCCTTCTGGCGCTGATGCGCCTGTCGGGCAAGCAGGTGCTGATGATTCCCGCCACTATCTACGTCAACGGCATGCGATCGATTCCGCTGGTGATGGTGATCCTGTGGTTCTTCCTGCTGGTGCCCACCATCATTGGAAGGCCCATTGGCGCCGAACTCTCGGCCACGATCACCTTTGTGGCCTTTGAGGCGGCTTATTTCAGCGAGATCATGCGCGCCGGCATCCAGTCGATTTCGCGCGGGCAGGTGAACGCCGGGCGCGCCCTGGGCATGACCTATGGCCAGAACATGCGGCTGATCATCCTGCCCCAGGCGTTTCGCAACATGGTGCCTATTCTGCTGACCCAGACCATCATCCTGTTTCAGGACACCTCGCTGGTTTATGCGATTGGCGCCTACGATCTGCTCAAGGGCTTCACCACCGCCGGCAAGATTTACGGCCGCCCCGAAGAGGCCTACCTGCTGGCCGCCGTGGTGTATTTTGTGATCTGCTACGGCTTGTCCTTCATGGTCAAACGGCTGCAAAGCAGGATCGCCATCATTCGCTGAAAATCGTATCAAGGCGCCATGGCGCAACATACATAACCATGACGCACACTGGAGAACAAGATGATTGAATTGAAAGAAGTTTCGAAATGGTACGGTGAAGTGCAGGTCCTGAACAACTGCACCACCGCCATCCAAAAAGGCGAAGTCGTTGTGGTCTGCGGGCCATCCGGCTCGGGCAAGTCAACCCTGATCAAGGTCATCAACGCGCTGGAGCCCTTCCAGAAGGGCCAGATTTTCGTGGACGGCCAGGCCGTGCATGACTCGAAGACCGACCTGCCCAAGCTGCGCAGCCGCGTGGGCATGGTGTTCCAGAACTTCGAGCTGTTTCCTCACCTGAGCGTCACCGAGAACCTGACGCTCGCACAGGTCAAGGTGCTGGGCCGCAAGGCCGATGAAGCCAAAACACACGGACTGAAATACCTCGACCGCGTCGGCCTGATGGCGCACAAAGACAAGTTTCCGGGCCAGCTGTCGGGCGGCCAGCAGCAGCGCGTGGCGATTGCCCGCGCGCTCAGCATGGACCCGATTGCCATGCTGTTTGACGAGCCCACCTCGGCACTCGACCCCGAAATGGTCGGCGAGGTGCTGGACTGCATGATGGGCCTGGCCGTCGAAGGCATGACCATGATGGTCGTGACCCACGAGATGGGCTTTGCCCGCAAGGTCGGCAGCCGCGTCATTTTCATGGACGTAGGCGGCCGGATTCTGGAAGACTGCTCGAAAGACGAGTTTTTCAACCACCCCGAAAACCGCCAGGCGCGCACCAAGGATTTTCTCAACAAAATCCTGTCGCACTGAAAAGCGCACGCAGCGTACAAAAAAAGCCCCGCGATGCGGGGCTTTTTTTATGTGGCTGACCAGTAAAGCTGACACTTTTTAGAAGAAAAAAAGGGAGTCAAGTGGAGTCCGTCTTCAGGGATAGATGCAATCGCGGCAGTGCACTTTCGAAGTAGAGATCGTGCTCGCTTTGCGTACTTACAAATGCACCCAAAGTCTTGAACAAACTGGCGCAGTCTGCTGTGATGTAGGGAGCAGGCCGTCAAGAAGCATCGTCCAACTAGATTAATTAACCCCTTTATTTTTTTCCGTGCGCGACCGATGCATGTCGCGCTATGACAACGCACCTGTTAGTCCTGACAGGGGGTGCGGCACTGGAAATGCGTTGGCGGTGGCATGATTAAACAGCTAGCAGACTCGCCAAGTCGAGATCAATGCTGATGAAGAGATAACGATAAGAGGAAAGCAGGGAGTGGGATGGGGAAGAGCTATAAAAATAGTGGCATCAGGAAGCCACGGTGTCTGCCGCCAGTTTTGGTGAGCTGTGATGGGAGTATTGGTCGCTTCGCGCCACCGCCGACCGTCATGTCATTTTGGTTCTGGCAAGGTGGTGTGCCGAAAATAGGCCGCCGAGAACAACCTACCCCCAACCCGATACCAAGATCGTCCGGCAAGCACACGGCGAACGCAAGTAAGGTGTATTTGCTTGCATCATCAGAAGTGCCGACGCGACGAAGTCACTCGTCGGGGCGACGAAATCAGTGGTTATCAAGATCGCCCATTGGTGCGATGCGCCGGATTGAGAGGGGCGGCGCATGAAGTATTTTTTGCGAAAGTGCGCTGTTGCGATTGCACCTGCACCTGTCCTCATTGCGGTTGCACTCGGCCTATACACAACCGCTCATGCGCAGGAGCGCAGTACTGCGGCCAGCAGCCAAAGTGCAGTTTCTGGTCAAGTTGTCCTGCCCTCAATGCCAGACGGCTTGTACATGACGACTTATCCAGGCGGGGCGATGCCCTTTCTGCTTGTAGATAAAGGTCAATGGGTCGACCCCTATATGTGGGTGCAACGCGGCGGTATCGAAGCGCTGAACATGCAGTTTGTACAGGGTCGCAAGTTTGAAGTGTTCCACATGCATACATGGCGGGCAAGCATTGACAGCGTGGTGCTTCAGAGTATGAGTCCGCAGCAATTGTTGGCGCACGACCAATTGAAGAACTATGGGAAGTTCGATATCAAATCCCTGCCGCCAGCCATCAGCGACCAGCGATGTAGCTTTGGGGGGGATGGGGCAGATAGGTGGCGATGCGACTCGACCACGATCTCAACCAAGTTTGGACCTCCTATGCAGTCGTGCAGTACAAGCTCCACTTCAATGGGGTGCGGTACCGGAGTGACCGCTCCTGCAGCGGCGTATCAGGAATTGGCGAACAAAAGGCTTGCCCTCGGCTTTTTGAAAGTGGACCGTGGTGCGATCAGCAGGCAAATTGATGCGGAATTTAAGAAGGTTGCACCAACTGATACGACGCGAAATCGACTTAGCGTCAATGCAAGCCCGACGGACGCTTTTTACGGCCCCGCCAAACAACGCCTAATCGCCGGACTCATAGAACTTAGCTTCAGGACCAATGCCAAATGGAAACCACGCTTTAGCGGAGAGCCAGAACCCGCAAGCAAGATCGAACTCGGGTTTATCTGGGACATTGACCGCGCTCGTTTTCTTTACTTGCAGGACAAGCCGAAAGTGCTGAATGCCAGTCTCATGCGCGCCTGCGAGCGCCCCAATCTTGATGCGTGCCCCCGTGCAAGGCCGTTGGGCATGTGGGCCATCGGAGACAAGCTCTATGTCGTGTGGCAGTACTCCCAAATCATTGGCATGCGTGCATACAAGAACCCGCCATCAGCTGGTGCCTACGAGTATGAACCTAAGGATGAGCTGGCTTTCCCAGAAGTCAAGCAGCTCGCCGTGATGGAGATCCAGTTGACTGACCGCGTGAGCAAGGAGCTGTTTGCTACCACGCCGTTCCTGTCGTTTTCTCCCTATTGAGGAATCCACATGGCTAACCCATCCAGTTTTCAGCAATTGCTGAACAACATGCTGCCACCCAAAGTGGTGAACGGTATCACGTATGTTCCCCGGCTGACCACAACCGGCGGTGAGGTGGGAGCGCAAGTTTTCGGGGCCGCCCGTGACGGCCGATTCCACGGCGGTATCGACGTCATCTACGGTGAACTGCAACCGAGCAAAACGGATACAAACAGCAGCGTTCCAACCGTCAGGGATGTCACCACACGGCATGCGGTTAACCAAAACGTCCTCATTGGCGCTCCGGTCGACGGCACGCTGAGAATAGTGACCGAGAATCCTAAGTTGCCGGCCAACAAAATCGCAATTATTGAGGGCACGGATGGCGTGGAATACGTCATCAGGCACATGAGTAACCTGCCTATTGGCTTGGATGGCCTGACCCTTAAAGCCGGTACGGTCATCGGCACCATGAGCAATGTCGGTACGGTTGCGGTACACGATCACCTGTCCGCCTACACCTACGCCGAAATCGACGGCAAGATGCAGCGCGTGGCGGTTGATCCGTACACCCTGTACAAAAATAACTTCGACTTCTCGAAGACCGACATGATTGTGCTTGTGGATCAAAAGGCGGTCGGTTATAGCACCGTTGGACGCTATCGTCCCAGCGATCTCGTAACTACAGATGATCGAAATCCCGTACTACAAAACATCTACAAGTACGAAGACGCCTCTCTTACCCCCGTCCGGATCGGCGGCACCAATGCTTTGCGTGAATATCTCGTAGGCCTGGAAGGCGGTGGGGACTATCGTGCGGTCAACAGTCATGGCGCGTTGGGCGCCTATCAGATGTTGCCTGATGCGCTACAGCAGACGAAATATCAGGATAAAAATGGCAATTGGACTGGTAAAGATGGGGTTTGGAGTAACGATGATTTTTTGACCAAAAAGACTGCTCAAGACAACGCTTTCGCCTTGAATGTTGAGGCCGTCAGAGATCAGTTAAAGAGCAATGGGGCATGGGCTCATTTGGGGGAGACTCTTTCCGATGGCACCGTATTAACCGAAGGTAGTCTGATTGGAGCGGGCTGGCTTGGGGCAGCTAATGTTGGCAAATACCTGAATCCGGAGAGTGGCTTCAATCGAACAGACAAAAATGGAGCAAGCGTAGGCTATCGCTTGCGTTCGTTTTCTCGATTTGACCCGTCGTTACCGGAAAATGATCGACCGGTGCCTGCGCAGGTTACCCCTGCCGGTGGCCACTGGGAAGATCGCACAGCCTACGACCTGATGACCGGTTTGCCTGTTGGTCCGGAAAACAAAGTCTGGATCGGTGATCCAACCAGCGCTTCAACCGCCCCTGCATCGGCCACCCCGGCATCTTCGTCAACTGCCGCCAGTGCGCAACCTCCAGCTGACAAGAACCGTGACATCAAAAACCATGAGGATGACTCAACCACCATTAGCTTCATCGCGAAGGCGGATAGCACCAATGGAGGTATCAAGAAAGGCGACATTGTTACCGAGGTTTTTGACCCTGAAGGCGAGCTCAGCTATTACAGTGTGAGCCACACCGAACGGGGCGAAACCACGGTAGTGGAGAGCATTCCAGGCGCCGCTGAAGGCGAAACCGCTACCACCTTCAGCCAGTGGACCGGCAACATCTTGAAGCTCCAGGGGCAGTGGGACCGGGCTGGAAACAGCGTGGGGGATCGCTATACGGTAGGCGGCGTCACTTACACCCGCAGCACGGACCCGGACGGACAAACCCAATGGCTTGATCCGAATGGCCTGAATACCGGCGAGCGCGCCCAGCAAAGTTTTGATCAGGAAACGCAGCGCTTGTTTAAGGTGCACCCGGGTGCCGATGGGTCAGAGGTAGTCAGCATTCGCACCTTGAGCGTTGATGAGCTCAGAGCCCTGGAAACCGGCTTGATCCAGGCCGCCACGGTAGGGCCCGGCACGGACTACGCAGACGCCGGCACCCACACCGGCAACGCCGTAGTTACCGATGGTGGTTCTGGCGCGGACGAGCCTCTGAACGTCGGCGATATTCCGGTCCTCGACTTGGCGAGTCACTTCACTGGCAACCACAACGCAGGCACCTATGGCGCAGGCCAGCTCGGCGGCTTTGACGTTTTGCCCTTCACTGCGACCAGCAGCTTCCTCGTGAACGCCGATGGTGATATTGCCGGCGAGATTAACCAGCTGGCCAATGGTTACTACCAGATCAAGAACTTGAGCGGCGACAGCGTGTATGTCAGCGACGCTGGCCAAGTCCTCACATCCAGTAAATACGAACAAGCCCAGGCCGAAGCCCAAGCCGGCCAAGCCGCCAGTGCCGTCGGCCTGATGAACAGCATCATCGGCCTGCAGTACTGGGACGACATGAGCGACCTGCAGCGCACCGCTGCCGTGGCCAGCATCTACAACGCTGTAGACAAGATTGCAGGCAATGCTCTGCCTGGCGACCTGGGAACGGCGGCCTCGGTGCTGGGCCTGCTCAACGCTTTAGATCAGGGTAATGCAGGTGGCGCCTTGTACAGCGGCCTAAGCTTGGTAGAAAACCTGACCTACGACGCTGCCACCAAGATGGGTCTGGTCAGTGACACCTTCGGCGGTAACTTCTTACCCGGCTTGGGCTTGGTGCTTGCCCTGGACTCGGGCGACCCCGTTGCCATCCTGGCCGCCGCCGCCAACTTCATTCCCGTTTACGGCCAGATTATCTCGGTGGCCATCACCATCTGCGGCAGCCTGTTCGGTGATGAACCCGATATCCCCATGCGCGAAGGCCTGGCCCATGCTGAATGGGATAGCGCAGGCAACACCCACGTCATCACCGACCAGGACGCAGAAGGCGGCGGAGCGACGGCCACTGGCTGGATGCAAAGCCTGGTCGATGGCCTGCAAACCCAGCTCGCAGCCATGAGGGACGAAGCTGGCAACAGCTACGCCTTGGTCCCCAACCTGCTGCCCGCCATTGGCTATCAGTACGACCCCGATGGCTTCAACCTGGGTAATGGCGCCAAGGGATTTGTGTACTTGAAGTGGCAGGATGAGAACGGTCAAACCCAGACCCGTTACTACGATGGCGCAGGTAGCCGGGGCGACGGCACCGGTGAAACCCTGGCTGGCGATTTCATGCAGCATGCCCAGGGCGCGATTGCTCCGGCATGGCAAGTGCAAACCGTGCTGGCGCATTTGCAACAAGGCCAAGGCATTCAACAGCCAGGCACACAGGCTGGCTTGCCGCAAGAATTGGCCGACGGTCTACATCAAACAATGCAAGCCCTCACGCTTGCATTGCCGGTGGAGCCTGCCCTTCAAAACGCTCTCATAGACATTGACGGCGACGGCTACCTGGAGCGCAGCCAGTGGTTGGCCGCCAATCAAAGCGCATTGGCTATCGACGCCAATGGAGATGGAACCATAGGCACGGGCGAACTGCTGAACCTGAGCAGCAGCACGGCCCTGAACAGTCTGAACTGGCTTGATGCCAATAACGACAAACTGCTTGATGCACGCGACCCTGCATTTGCAGCCCTGCGTTTGTGGATGGACGTTAATGCCGATGCGAGCGGTAGCAACAGTAGTGGCAACAACGCCGCAGAAGTCCAAACCCTGGCCCAGGCAGGTATCACTGCCATCGACTTTGGCAGCAACCCGCCCGCCATCGTCAAGGCCGACGGAAGCCGTGCGCCGCTGACTGCCCAAACCCTGACCGGTGACGTTCTGGGTGTGGCGTACAAGGCCGTCACGGGCGGCGTGCTCCAGCTGGATGAGCAAACCAATGCACCTGCCGTCGCCACGCTGCATGCCGTCAACACCCGGCAGTTTGACGGGCAGGCGGCGCATATCAGTGGCGGAGGAGCGGCGACTACAGCAGCAAGCGCCGCAGCCACATCCACGGTAGATACAGGCGACAGCCGCCTCACCACGACGAGTGCACGCACCATCGCCACGCAAAGCGCTCAGACCAGCACTGCGCTTGGTGCGGGTGATGCCAGGATGCAGGGTGGTGCAGCAGGGCAGACCGTTAGCGGCCAAGCCATGGGGCAAACAGAAGGCACAGCGCAAGTGCGCAGTAACTCAGCAGTCGCTGGCCTGGCATTCATACCCCTAGCCGCAACCAGCCTGGGTGGTGAGGTCAGACAGGCAACGGAGGCGATGGTGCGCAGCGCCAGCGTAGGTCTGTTCGACACAGCATCCGTCGCAATGCCCCTGACTGCGGTAGCTCTAGGCGCCGTCGCGGCGCAGTGGCCTGTGCTGGCCGCTGCGAGCAAAAACGCTTCAACGCCGGCAGACACCGAAAGTTTGATCACATCGGCAGCACCGTCTGAGTCCGCCGTCACAAGCGACATCGACTGGCAAATCTGGGATGGAACGCGGGTCAGCATTGCCGCGTCGGAGTTCCTTGCGCCTTATTCCACTGGCTCCACGCCTTCGTCTTCTGCCACAACGGGCACTGGCGTGCCAGTTGCAAATGATTCAGCTACCAGTGATCCAGTTGCAAGCCATATTGATGCTTCAAATCAGGCGTTAACCCGGGAAGAGGTGGCGCAAACGGCTATTAATTCAGTAGCGAGCGAAGTGTTGTCTTCTTCGATCCAGTCTTCAGGCTATGCCTCTCAGGGTATTTCCGCGACTGGCATGCTGAGCGCAGACTCCGCCACAGTCGTAGACTTTCCACGCGTTCAGGGCGAGCAGGGTTCCAGCGGGGAAGATACCGGCCTGCGCTTTCTTGAGTCTTTGCTGCTGGCCAACGACAGCACGCTCAACGCGCCAGCTCGGCCAGGCGAACCCAGCCTGCGCATCACCTCGGTGTTTGCCCCCGTGCATGGCGGCGTGTCGCTGCAGGTGAATGCCCAGGGCGCACTGGAAGTCGTGTTCTCGCCCGAAGCCAACTACCACGGCCCGGCCAGCTTCAGCTACACCGTGACTGACCAATACGGCCTGTCAGGCAGCGCCAGTGTCAGTTTGCAGTTGGCTGCCGTCAACGATGCTCCCGTTACACAAGGCGAGACCGCCAGCGGCGATGAAGACCACACGCTGCTGTTCACCGCTGCCAGCCTTCTGGCCAATGACAGTGATCTCGATACCGCGGTAGATGGCGATGTGCTGCGCATCACCCGCGCTGGTCTGGCGGAGCATGGTCAGGTCTTTTTGCAACCGGACAGCACGGTGCGCTTTGTACCGGACGCCAATTACAACGGCCCGGCCCAGTTCAGCTACTGGGTGGGCGACAGAAACCCCGCCAGCATTGCTGCGGGCAAAGGCTGTGAAACCCCAGCCACCGTGCACCTGACGGTCCTGCCCGTCAATGATTTGCCCGTGGTCACTGGCGAGGCTCTGGCCGGTGATGAAGACATCGTCCTCAACATCAAGCCGGCACTGCTGCTGGCCAACGACACCGATGTAGACACCGCAACCACCAATGCAGAGCCTGCGCAGGTGCTGGCGATTACCGCCGTGGGCAATGCCCAGCACGGCAGCATCGTGCTATGGCCGGACGGCACCTTGCGCTTTACGCCGGAGCGCGACTATTTCGGCGCGGCGGGTTTCAGCTACACGGTGGATGACGGCCACGGCGGGCAGGTAGCAGGCCAGGTAGTGGTCAATCTGGCACCGGTGAACGACGCCCCGGAGGTGCTGGGCGAGACGGTCAGCTTCAATGAGGACGAGGTGCAGACCTTGAGCCAGGCATCGCTGCTGGCCAATGACAGCGATGTGGACAACCCCCATTCGGATCTGCGCATCGTTGCCGTCGACAACGCCACGCACGGCGCTGTTGCGCTTAATCCCGATGGCTCCATCCGTTTTGTGCCTGATGCGGACTACTTCGGCCCCGCACAGTTCACGTATACCGTGAGCGACGGTGTTGGTGGCTTTACAGTGGGTCTGGCCAGTCTGGACATTGCCCCGGTCAATGATGCGCCGCGCTTGGTAGGTGAGGCGGCCACGCTGGATGAAGACATCCAGGCCCGCTTCACTGCAAGTGCGCTGCTGGCCAACGACGCCGATGTGGACAACCCTCACGGCGATCTCACCATCAGCGCAGCGGGCAATGCCAGCCACGGCAACGTGCAGGTGGTGGCTGGTGAAATTGTTTTTACGCCAGACCTCAACTTCAACGGCTCGGCGAGCTTTACGTATACCGTGAGCGACGGCGTGGGGGGCGAAAGCCAGGCTACCGTCAACCTGAACTTCAATGCGGTCAATGACGCACCGGTGGCCAACAGTGAGCTAGTCTGGGGCAAACGCGATGTGGGCTATACCCTCACGCAAGCTGCCTTGCTGGCGAACGACACCGACGTCGAGTCGCCCCAAGCGCTGCATATCAGCGCCATCAGCAACGTGCAGCATGGCGCCGCCACCCTGGATGCCAACGGCAACGTGCGCTTTACACCCGATGCAGGCTATGCCGGAAGGGGAAGTTTTGACTACGTGGTGCAGGACCCGGAAGGGGCCACGAGCACCGCCACGGCGCAGATCGATTTTTCGCACATCAACATCAACCCGACTGCCACCGATGACGGCTTCATCGGCTATGAGGACATTGCCTTCAGCATCGCCCAGGCCCAGTTGCTTGTCAACGACTCGGACGCTGATAACTTGGCGGCCGATTTGCGTGTCACCGCGGTGGCCAATGCCCAGAACGGCACGGTGAGCCTGCAGGCAGATGGTTCGGTGCGGTTTATGCCGACGGCAGATTTTTACGGAACGGCAAGTTTTCAGTACCAGGTCAGCGATGGAGATGGCGGCCAGACCTGGGCCATGGCCCAGTTGAACGTGCAGTCGGTCAATGATGCTCCCATCATCGAAGATATCTGGTATGGCAGGCCACTGTACGGCTACCAGCAAATCTTTTATCCCGGTAGTGGCTTGGACGGCGACGTGGGTTCCACCGAGGATGTAGCCATTCATGAGGAGGCGCAGGCGCGGGTTCTGGCCGCCACGGGCGACTTATACGACCGTACTTTGAAAATGGCCAATTTTGACCAAGAGGGTTATGTGGCCTATGTCTACGACTATGCGGCCGTGACACCCACCTACTACCGCAATGGCGCAATGCGGCCCGTGGCAATGGAGCCTCTGGATGCCACGTTCTATTCGGAAAGCAATCCCTTCAAGCTGCAAACCCCCGGAGACACCACAATCTGGTCGGTGGATGACCCATACCGGCAAGCGGGTGGTGTTGTGGCTTACGACCCCGATGGTGATTCTTCCGGGATCAGGTTTGGCATGGCGGGTGGTCCGCAGCATGGGCATGCATGGGCGAACCAGTACACCGACCTTTCCGCGCCCCGCGAAATTGACCATACCCAGGCACCCGCCTATGCCGTGGCGCAAAGTGGCGCCTGGCAGTATTACAGCCAGCGCGGCGACGTCTACGGCGGGGCCGACCCCTTCAGCATCACCGTGACCGACAGCGGTGGTGCCAGTACCAACGTCGCCATCAATACCGTGCATGTGGGCTCCAGCGCTAGCAGCGGGGGTGGCGGCAAGCCGGTGACGCTGGACCTGACCGGCAATGGCTTGCACTATGTAGGCTTGGACGACTCCAAAGCTTACTTCGACGTCAACCACGACGGCTGGCGTGAGCACCTGGCCTGGATATCGGCGGACGACGCACTGTTGGCGCGCGACATAGGCGGAGACCGGGTGATAGACCGTTTTGATGAAATCTCGTTTGTGAGCTACCTTGCTGGCGCCCGCACTGACCTGGAGGGACTTGCGGCTTTTGACAGCAACGGCAACGGCTTGCTTGACCGGCTGGATGCGCGCTGGCAGGAGTTCGGAGCCTGGGAGGATGCCAACGGCGATGGTGTAAGCGCACTGGGCGAATTCCATACCCTGGACGAAATCGGTATCACTCAGATTGGCCTTGCCAGTGACCACCAAGTCCGGCAGGTGGACGGGGTCACCGAACTGGGGCAGTCACGCTTTACATGGGCCGATGGCCACACGGGTGCTGTGGGTGATGTGGCGTTTCCGGTAGACGAAACCGCACGCTTGCCGAGTGCTTCTACCGTTGTCGCTGCCGAACCCGTCACTGTGCCCGCAGCCGTGCCGCTTGCCCCCGAGCACATGGCCTTGCTGATGGTGCAGATGATCAACAGCGTTACCGCCACCTATGACACCGCGCCGCTGGCCAACATCGAGATACAGGACGGGCAAGACCCGGACCAGACCCTTGCGGCCATGCAGGCGCAATGGACGCAGGCTGCCCAGTCGCAGGCCGTGCAGTTGCATGGGGCGTCTGCTTGAAGGTCGCACCGCCTGTTGTGGGTGACATCACGTCTTTGGTGAAACTGGGTCAACTGTGCCACCTGGAGAGCCGCTTCGCGCGTTTGCCGTACGACGGCGAGCGTGTGGCCCAGCGATTTTCCCGCATGATAGAGCAGCCGCTGTCCACCACTTTCTTTGTGGCTGCGCGGCATGCCTCGGGCGAGCTGCACGGTCTGATGATTGGCATCATCGACGAGTATTTTTTCTGCCGCGAGCGCATTGCTTCTTCGATTTTCTTGCTGGTGCATCCCGAGTATCGCGGGGGACTGGCCGCCATCAAGATGGTGATGGCCTTTCGGGCCTGGGCCCACGCTCGTGCCGCCGCCGAGGTGTACATCGGCGTGGCCAGTGGCGTTTCCATTCACCGCACCGGGCGCTTTCTGTCCAAGTTGGGCCTGACGCTCAATGGCGGTAATTACTCGGCCTGGCTGCCCGTCCCACCGGGCGACGCAGACACTGCCGCCATTCACTAGTTTTTTCATCAGCTTGAGCCTTTCGTGCAATCCGACACCTCACCTCAACACCCCGGTCCACCAGAGTCCGGTCAACCCAACGCTACAGATGCAGCATACGCGGCCTCCTTATCGGATTTATATGGCTTGATCGCATCCTTTTTGCATCTGGTGGGCGCCAGCGCCGATGTGGCACGCCTGGCCGAGCACCATGCCTGGCCGGCCGAAGGTCCCGACAGCGCGACCCTGGTTCAGTCTTTACAAGGATTGGCACTTGAGGCCAAGCATCACCAGACCTCGTTGAATAAACTCATGCGCGGCCCCTTGCCCGCGCTCGCACGCGGACCGGGTGGGACCTGGCTGCTCATAGGCCATGCCAGCAAAGACTGTGTGGTGGTTCAAGCCAGCGGCGCCGCGCAGCCGCGGCAGCTTTCCTGGGCCCAGTTTTCCCGGAAGATGGCCCCGCAAACCCGGCTGGAATGGATCACGGCGCGCCCGCAAGCCGTGGCGATGGACAACGGTGCCTCTGATCGGGGTTTTGGGGTGGGCTGGTTCTGGACGTCGCTCAGCCAGTACAAGCGGGTGCTCGGTGAGGTTTTGCTTGCCTCTTTCTTTGTGCAGATATTTGCGTTGCTCACGCCGTTGATTTTTCAGGTGGTGATTGACAAGGTGCTCACGCACCGTTCGATGACAACGCTGGATGTGATGGTGATTGCCCTGTTGGGAGTGGGACTCTTCGAGGTGATATTGGGTGCCATGCGGCATTACCTCTTTACCCACACCACCAACCGTGTGGATGTGGAGCTGGGTGCCAAGCTGTTTCGCCACCTGTTGCATCTGCCCCTGTCTTACTTTGAGTCACGGCGCAGTGGCGATACGGTGGCACGGGTGCGCGAACTGGAGAACGCGCGCAACTTCATGACGGGCAGCGCCCTGAGCAGTTGGCTGGACCTGTTCTTTGCCGTGGTGTTTCTGGGCGTGATGTTTTATTACAGCGTGCCGCTCACCCTGATCGTGATTGGCTCCTTGCCCGTGTTCTTCGCCGCGTCCTGGCTCATCACGCCACTGATGCGAAAGAAGCTGGAAGACAAGTTCGCACTGGGCGCCGAAAACCAGACCTTTCTCGTGGAAACCGTCACCTCCATGGAAACACTCAAGAGTCATGCGGTGGAAGGCGCGTGGCAACGCGATTGGGAGCGGCGCCTGTGCGACTATGTGACGGCCGCCTTCGAATCGGGCCACTTGGGCAATGCCACCAACCAGTTTATCGGCCTGGCGAGCAAGGTGTTGACGGTATTGCTGCTGTACTTTGGCGCCAAGCTGGTCATCGACGGTGACCTGACAGTGGGAGGCCTGATCGCCTTCAACATGCTGTCGGGTCGTGTCAATGCGCCGATCCTGAAGCTCGCCTCGCTGTGGCAGGACTTTACGCAGATGAAGGTCAGCATCAAGCGCCTCGCCGATATCATGAATGCGACCCCCGAACCCATATTCCGGCCTGGACGCAGCACACCGCCCGCACTGGAAGGCCGTGTGACGTTTGAGCATGTCTCGTTTCGTTATGCCCAGAACGCTCCAGAGGTGCTTGGCGATGTGAGCGTGGACATTCGTCCCGGCGAGATCGTGGGAATTACCGGAATTTCCGGCGCGGGCAAGACCACGTTCATGCGGTTGATGCAGCGCTTGTATCTTCCGGAGAAGGGCCGTGTTTTGCTTGATGGCATGGACTTGAGTGTGGTGGACACCGCCTGGTTGCGCCGGCAGATCGGCGTGGTCGGGCAGGACACGGCCTTGTTTAACCGCTCTGTGCGTGAAAACATTGCCTTGGGCAATCCGGCCATTGCCATGAGCGCGGTGATGGACAGCGCTCGACTGGCCGGTGCGCACGAGTTCATTCTGCAATTGCCCGAGGGTTATGACACAGTGATCGGCGAGCGGGGCAGCAAGCTCTCGGGTGGGCAGCGCTCGCGTATCGCGATTGCGCGGGCGCTGGTGAACAACCCGCAAATTCTGTTATTCGACGAAGCCACCGCCGCTCTGGACTACGAAAGCGAGCGGGTTATTCACGACAACATGGCCCGGATCTGCGAAGGACGCACCGTGTTCATCGTGGCGCACCGCCTGTCCACTTTGCGGATGGCTCACCGCATCCTGGTGCTGGATCGTGGCCGCCTGACGGAGACCGGCAACCATCGCGAACTCATGAATATCAATGGCCGCTACGCTTCGCTCTATCAGGCGCATCAGGTGCTGGAGGCCGCATGAGGATGTGGCCCTCATGTTCGCTCACTGGGCGTAACTCTCTGCCTCCGAGGGGGCTAATTTCCCTTGGGGCGGCCCGGCGGGAAATTGCTGGTCTCTCCTTTTGAGGTTTATATGAAAGACATCAGCAACCCGGCTGAGCATGCCATGTTCAGCACAGCAGCCATTGCAATGCGGCAACAACCACCCGCCAGAGTGGCACGCATGGTCACCCTGGCCATCTGTGCGATGGCTGCCGCAACGCTGGCCTACGCCAGCCTCGCGTCGATGGATATTGTGGTCACGGCCCAGGGGCGCGTCGGTGCCTTGGGCAAGAGCAAGGTCATCCAGCCGCTGGAGGCTGGGGTGGTCAAGGTCATTGCAATCAGGGATGGCCAGTCCGTCAAAGCCGGCGACCTGCTCCTGGAGCTCGACGCCACCGCTACCCTGGCCGATCGTGACCGGCTGCAGCGTGAATTTTGGGAAACCCAGGCGGACGTGGCGCGGCTCAATGCCTTGCTATCGGGCAAGGATGCCTGGGCGGAAGCGCGCGATTTGCCGGTCGCCATGGTTGCCAATCAACAGGCCGTGCTGGCCAGCCGGCGCAGCGAGCAGGATTCCCGTGTAGCGGCGCTGGACGCCGACATTGCGCGGCGTACAGCCGATCATGAGGCCATCTCGGCCAATATCGCCCAGTTGCACAACAGCCTGCCGCTGGTGCGCAAGAAACACGAGATGCGCGAAGAGCTGGCCACCACGGGCCATATAGCGCAAACGGGCCTGATCGAAACCCGGCTAGAACTGCTGGCCATGGAAAAAGACCTCTCCGTCATGGGCAAGCGGCTCAACGAATCGGCGGCGAGCCTTCATGCTTCTGTCCAGCAGCGCAAACAGGCGCAGGCCGAGTTTCGTGCCCGGGCCAGTGCTGAACTGGTGGACGCCATCCGCAAACATGATGCAGCGCGCCAGGAACTGGTCAAGGCCACCCAGCGCCGCGACTTGCAAACGCTGCGCAGCCCGATTGACGGCGTGGTGCAGCAACTGGCAGTCACTACGGTTGGCGGTGTGGTTACCCAGGCGCAGGCACTGATGACCATCGTGCCCCATGACGCGGTCCTGGAAATCGATGCCCAAGTCATGAACCGCGACATCGGCCATGTCAAGGTCGGCCAGCGCGTCATCAACAAGGTGGAAACCTTTGATTTCACCCGCTTTGGATATATCGAAGGCACGGTGCAGTGGGTTGGCACTGATGCAGTGACCGATCCCAAGCTCGGACCTGTATACCCGGTGCGCATCAAGTTGAATACGGTTGAGACACCGAATGTTGTGAACGGTTTGCACGGGGCCGTCACGGCCGGCATGAGTGTGACCTCGGATATCCGCACGGGCGAGCGCCGCATGATCGAATACTTCATCGCGCCCATGCTGCGCTATAAGCAAGAGGCCTTGCGTGAAAGATAAAGTGCTTTCGCGCATGTTGTTGCGCCCAGCGCATTGGGCCGATCTTGCTCCTTCCGGGGGAAGGCCGGGATGGGGGCTCTCTGCGGCTGCTTTTTTTTCAAACAAGGTTAGAAAATCTTGCGCCGTAGGCCCCCATCCCATCCTTCCCCCAGCGGGGGAAGGAGTAAGAACGCGGGCCGAGCGCGGCATTTTGGGGTCTTGTATGCGGCCAGGGCTGATACCCATGGCCATGGTCGGCGCACCTTTTCTCCTGGTGTCGTTTGGCGCCCTGGCTGACAGCTTGCTGGATGTTTACCGCAAGGCACAGGAGCGCGACCCGGCCTACCGCGGGGCAGTCCATGCGCTGCAGGCCGCGCGTGAGCGAGTGCCCCAGGCGCGTGCCGGTCTGCTGCCCGTCGCGAATCTGGTCGGCACCACCAGCCGGCAATCAGGGCAGGCTGCTTTCAGTGAGGCCCCTTATGTAGACCGCAACGTGCGCAGCCGGAACTGGAATCTGCAACTGACACAGCCGCTGTGGCGCGCGGCCAGCTGGGTGGCCCTGAGCCAAGCCGAACAACAGGAGTTGCTGGCCGAGGCACAGTTTCGGCAAACCGAACAAGAGTTGATACTGCGCTCGGCGCAGGCCTATCTGGACGTGCTGGTGGCGCAGGAGGCCGAACGCGTGGCGCGCCTGCAGATCGGCGCCGTCGAGCAGCAATTGGGTTTGGCGCGCCGCAACTTCGAGGTGGGCACGGCGACAGTGACTGATGTCCACGAGGCCAAGGCCCGGCTCGACCTGTCACGCGCTCAAGCGGTCGCTGCAACCAGCGACATGGAGAACAAGCGTGCTGAGCTTGCACGTATCCTGGGAGACTCGGACGCGCGTCTGGCACGCTTGCATGACAACGGCCGATTGCCGGGTTTACAGCCCGAGACTGTCCAACCCTGGGTCGACAGCGCCCGCGAGCAGTCCTTGCAGGTGCGCATCGCTCTGACAGCTCTGGACGTGGCGGATCGGGAAATCACCAAAAACCGGGCGGCTCATTCGCCCACCCTCGACTTGACGGCCGGCTATGGCACTAACTTCGCCTCGGGCAGTATTTCCTCGCCGGCAGATATTGCGACCCGCACGCGCTCTGGTCAAGTCGGTCTGAATCTGAGCATTCCGCTTTATGCTGGTGGTGGGGTGCAGGCACGCGTGCGCGAAGCCATTGCCTTGAAGGACAGAGCAGGGGAGGAACTGGAGGCAGCTCGCCGGCAGGCGATCACGCAAGCGCGCCAGGCATTCTCTGGTGTCGTAAACGGCGCGGCGCAGGTCGAGGCGCTGGAATCCGCCATTTCCTCCAGCAAGAGTTCACTCGATGCCAACAAGGTCGGCTACCGCATCGGCACGCGTATCAATATCGATGTGCTGAACGCCGAGCAGCAGCTTTATGCCACCCAGCGCGACTGGCACAAGGCGCGTGCCGAGACCCTGATGCAGGGCCTGCGTTTGAAGGCTTCGAATGCAACGCTGGGCGAGACGGATTTGCAAGCCATTAACAATCTATTGGAAACAGAAAAGCCATGATGAAGACATCGCCACCTTCCACGCAGCTTTCTGTCGGCTCAAGAGAGGCCAGCCCTATGGCTCCGGAGGAACTGGCAGCGCTGGCTGAGCTTGCCAAAAAGCAGGCGCACAAGGTGCTTGCGAAGATTCCACTATTGGGTCCCGTAACGTGGCTGATGATGCAACAGGCCACCAGCCGGCACACGCTGCTCAGCGAACTGGAATGGCGTGTCATGCCGGCGTTGATTCTCGACCAGGCAAAGCTTTACCTGAAGGACGATGCACCCGTGGCGTTTGCCTCGTGGGCGCGACTCAGCGATGCGGTGGTGCAACGCTACAAAGCGGCTCCCCATCAGCTCACTGCCGCTGACTGGGTCTCAGGTGATCAGATCTGGTTGATCGATGTGTTCACTCCATTTGGTGGTGCGCAGGATGTACTCAAGGATTTGCGCGAGAAGGTGTTTGCCGGGCAGGTCGTGCACCAGCTGGTGCCGGCGGCTCCTGCACAAGCCAAGGTATTGACTTGGCCTGCGGTATTGCCCAAGGCAAGTCCATGATCAGGATTTTCACGGTCACTTGAGGTGCCGCGAGGGGCTAGCCCCCCATCTTCGCCGCCGAACCTGTCAACGAATCACGGCAGCGACGGCACCGGTCGTTTTGTGCGTTTTTTGGATCCGGGCTATTCAACAGAATGGATCCCAAGCGGGCGATATCGATTGATCGATTGCGAATCACCTCCGGCCTTCCATTGCCGCGGGCGGGAGGGTGAAGAAGACGGCTGCGCCGTGCCCTGGCGCGCCCTCTGCCCACACGCGGCCTCCGTGGCGCTCGACGATCCGGCGAACGGTCGCGAGCCCGATCCCTGTTCCAGGGAATTCGCTCTCGGTGTGGAGTCGCTGAAAGGGCCGAAACAGCTTGCTGGCGTAGGCCATGTCAAAGCCGGCTCCGTTGTCGCGCACCACAAATACCTCGCTGCCGTCGCGCTGTTCCGTTCCGAATGCGATCCTCGGTTCACCGGTCTTGACCGTGAATTTCCACGCGTTGCCGAGAAGGTTGTCGAACAAAATGCGCAATAGCTGGCGATCCACCTCGGCGACGAGGCCTTCCTGGATCAGCAGGCTGATCCGCCGATCGGGTGCCTTGCGCTGCAGCTCTTCACCGGCGCCCCGGGCAAGGGCGGAGAGATCGACCGGGTCCCGGCTGAGCTGTGCGCTCGTGATCCGCGAGAGATTGAGCAGGTCGTCGATCAGTTGCCCCATCCGGTCGGCTTCCTCGCGCGCCACGCGAAGAAACCGCCGTCCTTTGTCGTCGAGCTGCATCGCGTAGCCCTCCTCGAGCAGGTGCGTGTATCCGTTGATTGCACGCAGCGGCACCCGCAAGTCATGGGACACGGAATAGCTGAACGCTTCCAGCTCCTCGTTGGCGCGCATGAGCTCCGTGTTCAGCTCGTCGCGCGCGCGCGCCATGGTGAGGTGGGTGCGCACCCGCGCGAGCAGTTCCTGGGACGTGAACGGCTTGGCGAGGTAGTCATCGGCGCCGGCGGAAAGGCCTTCGAGCGAGGCTTCCTGGCCCGCGCGCGCCGACAGCAGAATCACCGGCAGCGTGCACGTTGCGGGATCCTCGCGCAGTGCGCGCACCAGCCCCAGGCCGTCGAGGTTCGGCATCATCACGTCGCTCAGCACGAGGTCCGGTTTTCTCTGCTGAATGGCGGCGAGCGCTTCACGGCCGTCGGCCACCACCTGCACGTCGTAATGCGGCGAAAGCAGGCCCGAAAGAAAGGTTCGCAGGTCGCTGTTGTCGTCGGCGATGAGCACGCGAGCACCGCTCTTTGCCGAAGCGGCGGCAATCGGCTGCGACCCGTAAGGCAGCCATTGCAGTGCCTCGTCGAGGTAGGTCGATGCGCTTCTCGCCACCGATGCGGCGTCCGGGGACTCGGCCACGACGTGCTCCGGCGGCAGGTGGCTGCGCCCGCCGCGCAGCGCGATCGTGAATTCCGCGCCCTGGCCTTCGTCGCTCGCGACGCGGATCTCGCCGCCGTGCAGCTTGACGAGCTCATGGACCAGCGCAAGCCCGATGCCCGTGCCTTCGTGCGAGCGAGCGCGCGCACCCTCCACCCGGTGGAACCGCTGAAAGAGCTTCGACAGTTCGCTCTTGGGGATGCCCGAGCCCGTGTCCTTCACCGTCAGGTGCGCGCCGCCATTGGCTGCAACAAGGCGCAGGCTCACACCGCCCTCGAAAGTGAACTTGAGCGCATTGGAGAGGAGATTCATGACGATCTTCTCCCACATGTCGCGGTCGACGTAGATGGGCGCCGGCAACGGCGTGCATTCCACCGCAAAGGAGAGCCCGGCCTTTTCCATTGCCGAGCGAAACGCGCTCGCCAGATCCGCGGTGTAGCGCGCGAGGTCGGTCGGTGCGAACCGCGCCGAATGCCGCCCGGCCTCCATGCGCGAGAAGTCGAGCAGCGTATTCACCAGGCGCAGCAGGCGCAATGCGTTGCGCTGCATCTGGAGCAGCCGCTCCCGCGACTCGGCACCGAGCTCGCGCTCGGCAAGCAGCGTCTCCAGCGGGCCGAGCAGCAGCGTGAGGGGTGTCCTGAACTCGTGGCTGACGTTGCTGAAGAAGGCGGTCTTGGCCCGATCGGTCTCGGTCAGGGCCTCGGCCCGCGTTTTTTCTGCCTCGTAGGCGCGGGCATTGGCGATGACGGTCGCCACCTGATCCGCGGTAGCCCGAAAGAACCTTTGATACCGGTCGTCCAGCGCACGGTGCGGGCTGATGCCGGCAACGAGAAACGCAAAAGGCTCGGACTGGCCTGTCCGCGAAAGCGGCAGGACGATCGCTCGTTCGGGCCGTGCGTTCCAGCGACCCGCCGGCAGGGGCCCGAAGCGCGATGAGAGGTCGTCGACGACGAGCTCCTGCGCGGTTTGAATGACTTCCGCAAAGGGCCAGGAAGCTGTACTTGCCCCCGCCTTGACCGGCACATACGCGGGCCTGGCGCGGCCTTCATACGCCTTCCAGCCGCTCACGGCGACGAGTTGGGTATCGACAGCCTTCTCGTTCAGCACATAGAACAGCACAAACGGAAGGTCCAGCTCGTAGGCCGACAAAACCTCCGCGGCAATTCGGTACGCTTCGTTCTCGGATTTTGCTTCGGCCGCCCGCGCGGACAATTCGTGCAGCATCCGGATCTGGCGTTCGCCCTGTACCTTCGCTGTTGTTTCCTGCACCGTGTTGAGCAGGCCGCCGACGCGCCCGTCATCTCCCGGGACGGGGCTGTACGAAAACGTGAAGTACGTTTCCTCGGCCATGGCCCCGCTGTGAATGAACAGCTGAAGGTCCTCCGTCCATGTCGCCGGGCCTCCTTCCAGGACGCCCCTCGCCATGGGCCCGGCAACGTCCCAGATCTCGGCCCATATCTCCGCGGCCGGAGCGGCGAGTGAGGCGGGGTGCTTGTCCCTCAGGATGGGGCGGTATGCGTCGTTGTAGAGGTGCAGGAGATCGGGGCCCCACCAGAGCAGCATGGGAAACCGGCTGCCCAGTACGACGCCCAGCATGGTTCTGAGACTGTTCGGCCAGGCTTCGACCGGGCCGAGCTTCGTCTTGGACCAGTCCGTCGCGCGCATGATCGCGCCCATTTCGCCGCCGCCGGTAAACAGGTCCCTGGGAGGTGCGCCGACAGGGGCGGCGGCGCCCGGCACGTTGACGGCGTTGGAGTTGGTGTCCGCTACGTTCTTGTCTGTCATTTGCTACCCGGTGAGGATCGCGAACAAGGTGGTCACAACGATAAGAGCAATGTGTCACGCGTCAAGGCGCACAACGCAATGCGTAATGTATGCCCGGGGTCTGCGGTACGCAACGGCCGCTGCGGCATAAGGTGGCGGTCTCGAAATGAGCTACGTGATTGTCGGGAAATGACTTTCAGCACATTGCAGCCTTACGCCAGTTAAATAAAAAGCACTAAACCCCGCAGTTGAATTTTAGGGAGCAAGCCGCGAAGACGCCTCCTCTAAATAGACTAGTGGACTGTAACGATTGAATCGGGAGTAATGCGCCGTGACAGATCGCAGTATTTCCACTTTACGGGTTTGGGTTGCTCGTTGTACTGACGGATGTAGCGCATGAGCTTTCTCTTGAGATCAGGCAAGGACGTAAACACGCCACGGGCGATGACATCGCGCTCGATCTTGGCAAACCACAACTCCACTTGGTTGAGCCAGGACGAGTACGTCGGGGTGAAATGCATATGAA